>NZ_JANSJH010000086.1:6620-11951 GCF_047462495.1 Synechococcus sp. H55.2
AACTGACCCGGTAACCTTGCCTATATCAAAGGCGGTCTCTACAACTTTTCCGCCAATCTGGGCAAAACCTTTGAAGACCCCCTCAAGAATGTCTTGCATGGTCAATGGCACCCCCTGAGCGCTGAGACCAGCAAAATACTAGTACTATCTTACCCGCGCCGCATGGCGGTAACCCCCGTGGGATCCAGGACTTTGCCTCGTTCCACCTCGGCATAGACCAGGTAGCGATCGCCACACTCCATCCAGGTCTTGACACAGCACTCTAGGTAGGCCAGGGCATCCAATAGAACCGGGCAGCCATTTTCGGCAGTGGCCGTGGCCAGGCCGGCAAAGCGGTCTTCGCCAGGACGCTGGGGCCGCTGAAAGTGTCGCTGCAGGCTGCTGCCTTTGCCCTCCCGCAAGATGTTAAGCACAAAGGTCGCTTGGGGATGGATAAGCAGTTCCGCCTCGCTGTCCCTGGTTACAGAAAGGGTTAGGCCGGGGGGGTTGAAGCTGGCCTGGGCCACCGACGAGGTGAGAAAGCCGCGCGGGATCCCATCTTGCAGGGCGGTCACCACACAGAGGGATCCCACCACCCGGCTCAAGGCCTGTCCCACCCGATCCGCCTGGGTTTCGCTGCTGGTTTGGCGGGGGGCACGC
This sequence comes from Synechococcus sp. H55.2, assembly GCF_047462495.1. Classification (NCBI taxonomy): domain Bacteria; kingdom Bacillati; phylum Cyanobacteriota; class Cyanophyceae; order Synechococcales; family Synechococcaceae; genus Synechococcus; species Synechococcus sp. H55.2. Next base: position 7,260 of record NZ_JANSJH010000086.1, read on the forward strand.
GCTCGCTTGGCCTTGCGCAGCGCCTGGGCAAACTGGGATCCCGCCTCTTGGCAAGTTTGTAGGATTGCAGGGGTGGGCTTAAACTTGGCGCGGATCGTCTCAAACCCCAAAGAAAAGCCGGCATTGAGCAACTTGCTCTCGATGAGATCCACCGCTTCGCCGCTCCAGCCGTAGGAGCCAAAAACCCCCGCCAACTTGCTGGTGGGAACCGAGGAGAGGATGATGCCCAAAACCGTTTGGATCTGGACAGGGGGATGGCCGGCCAAGGTGGGGGATCCGATGATGAACCCTTGACAGCGCTCCAGGGCCTGGGCGATCTCGTCAGGGGTGGCCCATTCGCAGTTAATTCGCTCCACCGTAACCCCAGACTGTTCCAGCCCCTGAGCTAGGGCTACAGCCATCATGCCTGTATTCCCATAAGCCGAGGTGAAGAGCAATGCCACCCGCTGCTCGCCAGGATCCTCCTCGCACCAAGCGTGGTAATCCAAGCGCAGCCGCCGCAGGCTGTGGCGCACCAAGGGGCCGTGGGCAGGGGCGTAGATTTGGGCGGGAAACTCCTCCAACTTAGCCAGGGCCGCCTTCACCTGGGGCAATTGGTTGCGGTGCAAACAGTCGAAGTAGTAGCGGCGGTCTTCGCTGAGCTGCCGCCAATGCTCGTCAAACACCTGCTCGTCGCAGACATGGGCGCCAAACAGCTTGTCGGTGAACAGGATCCCGGTGGCCGGGTCGTAGGTACAAAGGGCATCCGGGTGGCGGGGCGTGGGCACGGTGCGAACGTGCAGCTCATGCCCTTCCCCCAAATCCAGGCGATCCCCGTCGCGGAGCACCCGCAGGCGGAAAGACTGGTCGCCATTGTAGGTAATGCCCAGATCGGCTGCCTCTTCTTCGTCGCGGCTGCGGGGCACGGGATCCATCTCTTCAAAGGCGGCCCGCAGCGTGATGGATCCCGGCTTGGAGCAGAGCACCGTTGCATAGGGAGCCAGAGGCAATAGGGCTTTGAGGGTAGCAATGCGGTTAAAGTTGACGTGGCTGAGCAAAATAAAGTCCAACCGCTGCAGATATTGGTGTTGGGCCAGCTCCTCCAGAAAGATGTTGGTGAACGATTCCCCCGGCGGATCGATGAGAAGGGTTTGGCGGGCCTGGATGAGGTAGCTGTTGGCGGTGGTGCCCCGTTGCCGGGCATATTCCAGCTCAAACTTCAAGCGATCCCAGGTGCGGGAGCGGAGAACCAACGTGGACGGGCCGATATGGGCCACTTGGACATCACGGGCGGGGATCCTACTCTCCATAGCAGCCTCCGATGCGGCATCTGTCTTCAGCTTGCCACGAAGCTGAAGGACTGGGGATCCCCTTTCAGAGTTGCGGGAGGCTGCGGGTTGGCTTAACCAAAAGCAAATACAGCATGAACAAGCTGGCGCTTCCCCCCAGAGGTGGGGATGTCTGAAACTCGGGATCCCTTGCATACTGTTGCTATCTTGGCACTCGCACAGGTGCTCCCTCTTTTCCCCGTTATCTGAGATACGGCCATGCCTGCTCCTTCCCCGCTGTTGCTCAAACTTGCCCTGCGTCTGCTTGGCTCTCTGAAGATCCCGGTGGATCGGCGCAGGATCCGCGAGCGTGGCTTTGTTCTACCGGTCGCCATCTTGATTGTGCTGGTGTTGAGCTTGGTCACGGTGGGCCTGCTCACCCGCTCCACCCAGCGCAACATCCAAACCCAGGTGGAACGAGCGGGGCAGACGGTTAGCCGACAACTCAACGCCGCCATCGACCGGGCGCGGGCCAAGATCGACTACCTGGTGCGGGATCCCCGCCTGCCCGCCGGCACCCCTACTGATGCCCAACTTGCCGCGGCCTTGATTAACGACGGGGCGGGAGGGCTGCTCCCGCGGGATGAGAACGAGCCCTACATCCTCCCCGATGAAACCCAGTTCGAAATTACAACCAACATCGAGGTGGAGGATCCCAACAACCCCGGGCAAACCCTGCCTGTGCCGGTACGGGCGCCGGCCTGGTGGTTTTTGGTGGACACCGACAACAACGGCGTCAACGACTCCGTAACTGTCTACACCATTCTCAACACCCGTCGGGCTGCCAGTGCCGGCTTTGAGGATAGCCGGCTAACGGATACGGAGCGGGCGCGGCGCCTGATGATCCGCAGTGGCCCTCTGCAAGGGTCGGCTCTGGGCGCTTGTACCGACAACCCCGCCGAGCAGACCGCCAACCCCAACGTGGGAGACTGGTTCCAGGTGGGATCGGCGCTGTACAAGCCTTTCCAGGTCTTTGCCGTCACTTTGCCCATTCAAGGCGCCGACTCCACCACCCGCGCCATCTCGGCTTTGCAGTTCCAGCAGGATCGGAAGCGGGATCTCCTCAACAAGTGGGGGGCCTTCAGCCGCGGCGACCTGGAGTTTTTCTTCACCCCGGGCTACAACTGGAACGGCGCCATCTACGCCGGCGGCAGCCTTTTCTTCCGCTATGCCCCCAACAACTTGTTCCGGGCTTTCACCATCAGCTCGGAGCAATCCTGCTTCTACATGCCTGTAGATAACTCGGAGATTACTGCCTTCGGAGAGCTGGTGGCAGGGGCTATTGGCTACGCCGGCCAGCAGGTGAGCGATACCCTGATTTTCGATGTTCACTCTGGCCAGCAAGACGTAGCGCCGAGTGTGTTGGCCCGGCTAAACAACCTGAACTTTGACTCGGTGCAAAACGGAGTAGAGCCGGAGAGTGTGGCCCTGGATCCGCTGGAGCTCTATCTTTTCGGCCGCATCCGCACCCGCGGATCCTATGCCTCAGATGCAGCGGGATGGGCGGCTTCTCCCCTCAACGCCAAACGGGAGCCCAACCCCGGACGGATCAAGGCCGGCGGTTTTCAGGCCGGTTCCGACCAGGTCTGCCCTCCCTACGTGGACGATGTCTATCGGGCCGACAACCGCTTTGGGCCCAAGGCCAGCTACGAACGTCCGCCCGTGACGCCTGACCCGCAGAATGGCTGCAACGTGCCCACCTTTGCCGAAAAGTTCAACGCCAGGGCAGGTGACACAATCCCGTCTGAGGCCAAAAATGAGCTGGGCGAATCCCTCACCGAAGACAACCCACCCCCAGGCGCGCTCTCCGAGGTGGGGCTGGATGGCTACTGGGAGCGGCGGGCCCGCGTGGAGGGCTTGCGGGTGATCGTGGGGCAGCGCCTGGAGCTGACCCGCACCGACTCTTTGCCGCTGCCGTTGGTGCCAGGGGGCGATCCCAATGATCCCACTAAGCTACAGGCCATTTTCATCAGCAACGAGGCGCGGCAACGCTTGACCCTGCGGGATAACCCGGCGGCGGTGCAGGCCACGGCGGTTTACCACCACAGCCACCAAGATGGGCGCTTCCCCATCGCCTGCCTGGCCACGGTGGCTCACCCCGGCACTCCCTGGAGCTTGCGGCGGGCTTCCACCTTCCCCGCCGGCGATCAGACCAACCAACTGGGCATCAACTTCTTCACCGGCCAGGGCACCAACGTCTGGGAGTATGATCCCGGGCCGATGCAAGAGCGGCTGCGGCCTGGCACGCCCCTGTGGACGGCGCTGACCAACCTGGCCAATTTTGCCGGCGACCCCGACGGAGCCTATCCGCCCAGGCAGGAGGCGGGCCGCATCCACCCGGATCCGTTCATCACTGCCTTTGGCAACTTCTCCGAGCTGCGGCGAATCATCAACAACCCGAACAACCTTAGCTTGGCGGATCAAACCACGCTGCAGACGGCGGGTTGCATGCTGGGCATGCTGGCCGACAACATTCTGCGGATTGAGGCGGCTGCCAACGCCGGGGATCCGGGAGCTGAGATCCTTCGGGATGACATCAGAGCCAGCCGTGAAGGCAACCGGGCTGACTCTAAGCGCTTCTACCTGCCGCTGCGCTACATCTTCCCCACCAGCGACTTTGGCCAGGCGGATCCCATAGAGAGCGAGCGGCGAGGCGCCTACTCCTGGCTGCCGGCTGCCACCTACCAGGCAGTAACCGACCTCGAGCAAGTGGCTCTTCGGCCTCGCTCCACCATCAACGACTGGCGTTTGCCCCGTGCCACTGCCACTTGCCCCAGCAGCACCCTACTCGGTGGCAACCACCCCAACAGCAACCAGATGGAGCTGATCCAGGTCGGCGACCAGTGCCATCGCGTGCCCTTCAAAGATTCGGTGTTTTACGATGGCCGCGAGGCAATGGCGGTGCGGGCCCTCAACATCGACCTGGCCCTTTTGACCAACAACGCCAATGGTCAGGCCAACGGCTTGATTAACGGAGATACTTGGCTGCCTGCCGGCGTGCAAGAAGGCCGCGAAGGGGGTATTTTCTACGCCTTCCGGGAAGATGCGGTGCGGGAGGATGCCATTGCCCGCCCGCCTTTGACCAACTTCGCCGCCTATCAAACTGCCTGGCAAGCGGCAAACGCCCGTGGCACCCTTCCCTTCATCATGAATGCCGGTCAGCCTGGTCGCAACCAACCGGTCGGCGATCCGCCTGTTTCCGATCAAGGCCTCAGTCCTAAGCCGGTGGACTACTACCCCGATCCGGATCGGCGGCCCTATGGCTTCCGGCTGCGCAATGGGGCAGTGTTGGCGCGGGGTGGGTTTAACCTCGATGAAGCCGTCTTTGGCCTCTCCTTTATTTCCGACAACCCCGTCTACATCCAAGGGGACTTTAACCTGCACC
>NZ_JANSJH010000087.1:0-11898 GCF_047462495.1 Synechococcus sp. H55.2
GCCATCATCGAGGCGGTGACGCCGGAAATCGACGGTGGGCGCTACGCCATCAAGCGAACGGTGGGGGAGTACGTGGTGGTGGAGGCGGACATCTTCGCCGATGGCCACGACCAACTCTCGGCGGTGCTCAGTTTTCGCCAGGCCGGGGCAACAGACTGGGAGGAGCTCTTCATGGAGCCCATCGGCAACGACCGCTGGCGGGCCCAATTTCAGGTCACACAAATCGGCCAAGCCTTTTACCGCATCTTGGCCTGGGTGGATCCTTTCCAAACCTGGCAGCAGGATCTGCACAAGCGGGTGGCTGCCGAGCAGGATGTGGCGGTGGAGCTGTTGATCGGGGCGGAGCTAGTGGAGCGGGCCGCCCAGGCTCAAAGCGGGGATCTGGCGGCAAAGCTGCGCAACTACGCCCAAATGCTCCGCCAAGGCGGGGATCCGGCTATCGAGATCGCCCTTTCCCCAACCCTGGGATCCCTGATGCAGCTCTACGGCGAGCGCCGCTTCGTCACCGCCTACCCGGAGCGACGGGTTTGGGTGGATCCGGAGAAGGCCCGCTTCAGCACCTGGTACGAGCTGTTTCCCCGCTCCTGCGGCCCTGACGAGCACACCCACGGCACCTTCCAGGATGTGATCGCCCGCCTGCCGCTGCTTGCCGAGATGGGCTTCGATGTGCTCTACCTGCCCCCCATCCACCCCATCGGGCGCACCTTCCGCAAGGGCAAAAACAACTCTATGACGGCAGAGCCGGAGGATGTGGGCTCTCCCTGGGCCATTGGCGGGCCAGAAGGCGGGCACAAGGCCATCCATCCGCAACTGGGATCTCTAGAGGATTTTCATCGCTCGGTGGCGGAGGCCAAAAAACTCAACATCGACATCGCCCTGGACATCGCCTTCCAGTGCTCGCCGGATCACCCCTATGTGAAAGAGCACCCGGAATGGTTTAGAAAGCGGCCCGACGGCACCATTCAATATGCGGAGAACCCGCCCAAGAAATATCAAGACATCTACCCCCTCGACTTTGAGACGGAAAACTGGCAGGCCCTCTGGGAGGAGTTAAAAAGCGTTATCGAATACTGGATCGACCAGGGAGTCACCATCTTTCGGGTTGATAATCCCCACACCAAGGCTTTTGGCTTTTGGGAGTGGTGCATCGGCCAGATCAAGGCCAAGCACCCGCAGACAATCTTTTTGTCTGAAGCCTTCACCCGCCCCAAACTGATGAAATCCTTGGCCAAGCTGGGCTTCACCCAGTCTTACACCTATTTCACCTGGCGCAACGACAAGTGGGGCCTGACGGAGTACTTCACCGAGCTCACCCAAACCCCGATGCGGGAGTACTATCGCCCCAACCTCTGGCCCAACACGCCGGACATTCTAAACGAGTTCTTGCAAAAGGGGGGACGCCCGGCTTTTATGCTGCGCCTCATCCTGGCGGCCACGCTGGGGGCCAGCTACGGCATCTACGGCCCCGCTTTTGAACTCTGCGAAAACCGTCCCCTCCGCCCCGGCAGCGAAGAGTATCTGGACTCGGAAAAATACCAAATCCGTCACTGGGATCTGGACGCACCGGATAACTTGCGGCCTCTGATCGCGCAGGTGAACCGGATCCGACGGCAAAACCCGGCTTTGCAAAGCGACTGGAGCCTTGTGTTTCACCCCACCGACAACGAGGCCCTGATCTGCTATTCCAAGCGCACCTTTGATGGCAGCAACCGCATCTTGGTGGCGGTCAACTTGGATCCGTTTCACATTCAATCCGGCTGGGTCACCCTCAACCTGGGGGCTTTGGGTTTGGAACACTGGCAAACTTTCAAGGTGATCGACCTTTTGGATGGCCAGCAGTATTCCTGGCAGGGATCCACGAACTACATCAAGCTGGATCCCTGGACGATGCCAGCCCATATTTTTCTCGTCGAAAGCTGAACAAAGATCTAGCAGTCGGTCAATCTTTCTCTTGGGCCGAGCGCACCATCAGCACGGGGCAGCCGATGTGGACCCGCACATAGTCGGAGATGGAGCGCCCCAGCAGCCGATCCAAGTCGGGGATGCTGCGGGCAATGCTGGGCCGGCGATCTGGGGATCCCATCACCAGCAGGTCGGCCTTGCTCTCTTCCGCCAAGCGGACGATCTCGGTGCCGGGATCCCCGACCGCCGTAAACACCTGGTGGCCGATTTGGCGGCTTTTGAGGGTGGCAATGGCTTTGTCTATAACCTCGTCCCGGCCTTGGGCATCGGCATCCAGTTGTACCGAGGCCAGAAAAATCTGGGCCCCTGAGATGCCGGCAACCAGATCCAGGGCCGTGGCAAAGGCGACCTGGGCGGCAGGAGAGTTGTTGAGGGCCACCATGACATGGCTGGGGTACTTGACGTAGGCGTCGTCTTTGACCAGCAGCATGGGGCAGGAGGCGAGCTGGAAGACGTATTGGCTGACCGAGTTCTGCAAAATGGCCATGATGCGGTTGCGCCCGCGGGATCCCATCACGATCAGGGGATTGGGCAGGGACTCGGCCACCTGCAACACCACCACCTTGGGATCCCCTTCCACCAGTTGAGTGCTGATCTTCAACCCAGGCCGCGGGGGAAAAGTCTGCAGCGTCTGGGCCAACAGCTCCTGTCCCTTTTGCCAGGCAGCGCGCATGTCCTCAGCAGAGGTCTGGGAAGGCACCGCATGCAGCAGGGTTACATGGCACTGGGCAAAGGCCGGCAAAGATAGCAGCGTGTGCACCATTTGCTCGGTGGGGCCGCTGCCGTCGATGGCGGCAACGATGTTTTCAAAGCGAGGCATGGGATCCGTTCTCCAGGCCAAGGTTTGCCAAGTCTCATCCTAGATCTGCCTCTGCCGATCCCTGTTGCCGAGGTGGATATCCCGCAACATTTTGTTGAGTTTTAGTAACTTAGCCACACATAGCCGGTGAAGCCACCGCCGGCATTGGTGTTGCGGCCTGTCAAAAACTGAAACCCCCCTAGCCCCAGGGTCAGCCCCTCCTCTAGGCGCCAGTTGAGCTGGCCGGAAAGCTTGAGGTTGCTGTAGTCGGGATCCTGCACCGCCACATCCCCAAAGAGGAGCGGGGCGCCGTTGCCAAGGGTGAAGTCGCCATCCAAAGCAACAATGGCCTGCACCTCAGGGCTGAGATCCGTCCCAAAGGTCAAGTTGGCCTTGAGACGGTCGCCGGGGTAGCCCAGGTAGTCCCGAAAGGTCAGACAGGAGTCGAAAAAGGCGGGCAGGGATCCCAGCTTGCCTGAGGCGGCCAGGCCGGCGCTGAGGTCGTAGCCGAAAACCCCATAGCCCAAGGGCAGGGGGGTGTTCTGGGTGGCATATCCCGGCGGGATCAGGGCCGTCAACTGGGCCGAGAAAAAGGGATCCCCCTCTCCCCAGGTGTGGCGCAGGCCCAGCTCCAGATCCCGCAGGCCCTGGTTGCGCTGGGTAACGGTGTCAGCCCCGCTGGCAAAGCGATTTTCCAGGAAAACGTAGCTGGTGTTGAGGTTGAGGGTGAGGCGATCGCTGAGGCCGGTTTCGCCAAACAGGTTGAGGCGGGTCTCGCCGTACTCGGAAAGGGCCTGCTGTAGGCGTCCCCCCTGGTCAAAGCGGGTGCGGGGTTGGTACACCTCGGGCTGGAGCGAGAGAAACGTCTTCCCTGCCCCGCGAGGGAAGCCGCAGCCGGCCCAGGCCGGCAGCTCCCACCCCACCAAGACAAGGCCCAGGCCCAGCAGCCAGCTTCTTGCCATTGCCAAAGGCTTCATCTAGGGATCCCTCTCGACGGCGCCGCCGAGGAGGATTGTACCTGCAGAGCTCCGTTTTGGGCCTTCGTCTCCATCCACCCTAGCTGGGGCTGAGGCTGCAGGGATCCGGCTCCAGCACAATTCCGGTGGGGGCAAACTGCGTAACCCAAAACTCCACATCCTGAAACTGGCGACGCAGGCTGTCGCGGGCTTGGGCGGCCAGCTCTAGGCTGGGCATGATCCCGAAGACCGTTGGCCCCGACCCCGACATCAGAGCTCCCAGTGCCCCTGCCGCCAGCAGCGATTGGCGCAATTCGCCCACAATCGCATACTCCGGCAAAACCACCTGTTCCAGGTCATTGCGCAAACTCCTGGCCAACGCCGGCAGATCCTGACGGCTGAGAGCCGCCAACACCTGCGGCAAGGTGGGCAGTGCAAGCCCCAAGCTCTCCTGACGAGAACGAAAGGCCTGATAAGCCCAGGCGGTAGAAACCCCCAGGTGCTTGGGTTTGGCCAAGAGCACCGGGATCCCTTCCCAATCGGCCAGCGGCTCCAAAACTTCCCCGCGTCCGGTGGCCAGTTGCGTTCCCCCTTGTACACAGAAGGGAATGTCGGATCCCAGGCGGGCTGCCAAGCTCTGCAACTCTCCCACCGTCAGGCCCAAGCCCCACAGTTGGTTCAACCCCACCAAAACTGCCGCCGCATCAGCCGAGCCGCCTGCCAAGCCTGCTGCCACCGGAATCTGCTTTTCGAGGCGAATCTCCACTCCCATAGTGGCCTGACACTCTTTTTGCAGCAGCTCAGCCGCTTGGTAGGCCAGGTTGCGGGCATCTGCCGGCACTTCTGGGCGATCGCAGGTGAGGTGGATCCCGTGGGGGCAGCACTGCAACTGGACACGATCTGCCAACTGAATGCTCTGCAGCACCATCGCCACCTCCGAATACCCATCCGGACGGGATCCGAGGATTTCCAGGTAGAGGTTGATCTTGGCGCGAGCCATCAGGGTACAGGCTTGCATGGGGCAAAACTCTGGGTTAGCAACAACTCTCAACTCCCCTCAGCCTGTACAGACCTGTTCAAAACCCAGGCTTATCCGGGGAGCTCTTCCAGCCCGATTCTAACGGCAATGGATCCCTCCAGCTCTAGTTGCCGGAGCGAGGCCATGGCCCCAGCCACTCTCCACCGCGAAAGCGCCAGCGGGGAAACAAAATCCGCATCACCACCCAAGCGCTGAGGTAAAGGCAAACCCAGACCACGCTGTAGTGGAGAATAAAATCCCCCAGGTCAAACCGTTGGCTTGGGATACGGGGAAGGCCCACCAGCCTCAGGACTGTGCCCAAGAAAAGCCCTTCCCAAATGCCGGCCAAAAGCTGCAGGATCCCAGGCCAATCGTGATCCCACATCCACCCCATCAAATAGTTGTACACGACATCCCAAACACAGCCAAACAGACCTACGTAGAACAGCACCCAAAAATAGATGAGGCTGCCGCCATGTCCGGTGAGACCAAAATAAAAGGGTAAAGTCGCTAAAACACCTACCGTAGCTAACAAAAAAATGCGGGTTTGCCAACGGCCAATGAGAGTTGGTGTCATTGTTTCCTCCAGTTTTGTTGGCCAAAATCGCTAGTTCGTTTGGCTTCAGTTCAAAGGCTAAGGGCTGAGGTTCAAGGCCCACTTGCACCACTGCCACAGGGATCGGATCCCTTCCAGACCTTTAACGCCTGGCGCCCGCAGCCGAGCCAGGTGCTCCACCGAGCGATGGGCGCAGTACTGCAAGCCCAAAAACGTATCCACCGGCGCATAGGGCCCACCCAAGGTGATGATCCCGGCAGCATACATCCGCCCATCCCGGTTGCGCATCTCCACCAGCTCAAAATCGTTGGAAACATGTAGGCGTCCGTGGGGATTGAGGGGCAGATTGTAGCGGGTAATCAGGTCGTTGAGGAGAGGATGGGTCATGGGATCCGAAACCAAGCCCGTGCAATCGATAACGAAATCGGCTTCCACCTTCAATTGGGTGTTGTTGTGGGTACCTCGAATGTAGGTCACCGGCTTGCCCTTGTCGCCGAGAACCACCGATTCCACCTTGCCAAAGACAATCGAGTACCAGCCCTCCCGCAGCCCTTGCCGCACGATCCGCCGCCACTTGCGCCGGCTTGCCGTTGTGGTGCCGCCCCAGGCTTCCAGCAGTTCGCGCCGTTCCAGGGGGGTTGCTGCTTCCAATTTGGCGCGCAGAACCCCGCCCCAAGTGCCTTTGGGCCAGTTGAAAGGCTGAAACTCCCAATGGTTTTCCACCGCCCGTTTGGCCCGTCCGAAGCGATTGCCGCCTTTGGGCGCACGGCTCAGATGCACCACCGAGATGCGGGGGTTGACTTTGCGGGCTTGGTAGAGGCGCTCCATCACCTGGGAAGCGACGATCCCAAATCCGCGGATCAAGACCGTGCCGCCCTGTTTTTCCAATTGCTCATAAACGTGATCATGGGGCTCGTATCCATGTACTACAGATTTCAAATCTCCTGTTTGTTCCCGAAACTCTTGCAGGTCGTTGAGCAATTTGATAGCCGGATACCCAGTCGCCAAATGCAGGTACTTGGCCACCATAAAGCGGTGATCTGGGTGGCCGGGGCGCGTTGCCGAATAGGCCACCACATATCGCCCATCCTCCGTTTTGCGAATGGCGCGAATATGGCCGTAACAAAGCATTTGATCCCAGCCAATGCGAGCCGCTTCCCGATCCATCGAGGCGAATACATCCCCCGCCCGCGGCGTGTAAGTATCTGCCAGCAAAGGTTCACTAAACACCTGCCACAAAAAGCCAAATGCTTCCAACAATCGGCCGGAGAAAAAAGAGCGCCAAGCATCTCGCAAGGCATAGCCGGGCCAGCCCCAAATGTTGTCCGGGCAAGAATCGGAGCCGGAGCGAATTCGCTTCCAACGGGGGATCTGGCAGTTGGTCAACAGCCGTTCATACCGTTCGTAGGGTTTGCGGGCAATGCTGATGACGCGGATGTGTTCGGATCTGACCCCATAGATGCGCAGGGTATCCACCCAGACAAAGCTGCCCATACCGCCGCCCAACGCCAAATAGAGGGTCTCCTCCACGGGTAGGCCGGTGGCTTTGAGAGCGCTCAGGGCAATTTGCTCGGCTCGAAACAAGTCCGGTGGCGGAAAGTCTGAGCTGGCCCGCACCTCGGGGAGTTGCTCCGGGGCGAAAACCACCGTGGAAGCCGGGGGAACCTCAAATGCGGTGTCGGGTTGGGTGGCCGGGCGAATGAGGTCGGTGCGGGGCTCCAGCAAAAGGGTAGGGGTGCCGATCAACAGGGTGGCGTTGGGATCCCTCAGCAAACTGACGGTGATGCTGTAGGGGCCGAGCTCCACCACTTCCCCGCCCTGCAGCACCCGGCGTGCTTGTCGGATTTTTTCCCCATTGATGCGGCTGCCGTTGGCACTGCGATCCTCGTAGATGACCTGGCCACCCTCACCGAGATAGATAAGGGCGTGGTAACGGGAGATCTCCTGGCTGGCAAATACCGCTCTGGCCACTTCTTGCCCCTGCCATTCCTGTGGCAATTGGGCCAGCTCTCTGCCCAAGGCGAGAGGCAATGGAAAAATTGGCTCCTGCTGTTCTTCGGTGATGGGATCTTCCCAGCTCAGTTGAATTTGCATAGCTTTTGTTCACCTCTGTAAATCGTGACGAGGCCATCGAGAACAACACAGAACAACGTAACCTCACGAGTCACCTTGGACTTGGCTTGGGATCCCTTTTGCAACTGCTGGGATCCAGGAGAAAAATGGAACGGTTTGGTTCTCTAGGTAGGAGATTGCGAAGCCTTTTCAGCCTCTGGAGGAGGGATCACCAGCGAAGCACTCAAAACCAAATGTCCGCAATAGGGGCAATTTTGGCCCTGATATTCCGGGGGCAGGTAGTGAGGGTTTTCCAGGCGGCTGCACTTAACCTTAAGGGTGTCCAAAGTGCCACGGCTCAGGGACACCCCTTGATCTTTCCTGGCAGCCTCTATAGACTTCACGCCCAGCACAATACGCCCCAATTGGATTTGGCTATTGGCCTCAAGCGCAAGCTCTTCCTGAATGATTTTTCGGCCATTCACCCAAATGGGGTTGGGCTGCTTAGGCGGCAAACGATCCCGCGTCAAGTTGCGAATGTAAAACTTTAGAGTTTTGGGATCGAGATAAAGCCCGGCATGCATTCCTGAGACCGAGCGAGTTGGGTCGTTGAGCACCACATCGCAGCCGGGATCCCGCCCGATGGTGACCAGCTTGGCGAGGACGGGCGAAACCGTTTGAGATCGGCGCCGGTCGGCTTCGGCCCATTCCAAAGTTAGTTGATACACAATTTCATGCTCCATAACCCAAGGCCTCCGTTCCTCGTGATCGACTTCAGCTTATCGAAAGGTCAGCTCCGGAAAAACAGAAGATGTCTTTTTTGTCAAAATTGTTATTCTTTGAGTCAACTGAAACCTATCCCCCTGAACAGAGGTTCGTGCTGATTGAGATCACCGGAGTTGAGCTCTCCGAATCACATTCCTGCTGAAGACAGCGTCCAGACGCTCCGCGCTGCCGCAGGTGAGCGTGTCCAGCCCTTCTCCCATCAGGGGAGATTGGGATCTACAAGCTGTTGGTTGACTGCGTTTGGCAGTAGGCCCAAGTCTGCAAGCACAGAGGTCTGATCTTATCGACTCCACACCGTACCTTTTTCAAAGCACTCCACTAAATGTGAAACTGCCGCTGCCCAGCCGCTCCTGCCGATCGAACACACTGATGGTGAGCTGATGGGATCCCGTTTGAGTGAGGGTAAAGCGATTTTGGGTTAGGGTCAGCCCTGTCACGGTGCAGGTGGTGGCCCCCACGAAGCAGCCGGGCAATTGAGCAGCGTCGAAAGCCCCTAAAGTAACGAAATTGCCTAGGGGAGTGGTGACGGAAGCCAAAAAGGCGTTGGAACCCCGGATCCCAGCCGGAGCTTCCACCCGGAAGGACACCACAAAAGTTGGAGTTTGCCCCACCGAGACGGTGCGCGGGGAGAGATCGGTGATGGTGAGGGAGGGGGCCGGTATCGGCGGCGGCAAGGGTAGGGGATTGCTGCTGTCGGTTGTCCCCCCGCATCCTGCCAAAACGGCGCTCAGGAGCACCAGCAAGGGGATCCGTCTGTGTGTGTGTTGCGCAGGCTGCATCGTTTCCCATGACCTCAAATGAGTTTGGTTTTGAGTTTAGGGCATCCCTCACCCCCGGCCCCTCTCCCAGGGGGATGACCCTCACCCCCGGCCCCTCTCCCTGGGGGAGAGGGGAGCTGTAAAGATGGGGGCAGTGGAATTGGCCGGAAAAGGTTCGACTCCTAGCCCAGGGGTTATCTCGACCGAGCCGGTCATCGAAAAGGAGAAAATCGGGCCGAAAGAGACCTTAGAATCCTTTGCCTATTCTCCTTGCAAGAGTCTCTGGCAGGCTGTGGCCATGGCCCAGTCCTCTTGGGCTGAGATCACCAGAACCCGCACCGGAGCATCGGAAGTGCTGATATCGCAGTTGCGGGGCGATCCGGCATTTAAAACCGGGTCGATTTGGATCCCCAAAAAATTCAGATCTGCACAGGCTGCCGCCCGCACCGGCGCTGAGTTTTCCCCAATTCCTCCAGAGAACACCAGCGCGTCCAAGCGATCCAGGCTCATGAGCATGGCCCCAATTTGGCTGCGCAGCCGGTGAACAAACAGATCAAAAGCCAGCTCGGCGCGGGCATGGCCGGCTTCCATTGCCTCCAAGATGACCCGCATATCGCTGCTCAGGCCGGAAACGCCCTTCAGCCCTGATTCTCGGTTCAAGATCCGATCCAGTTCATCCACGCTCATGCCCTGGCGCAACTGATGGATGAGAATGCCCGGATCCACCGACCCCGACCGGGATCCCATCATCAAACCCTCCAGAGGGGTATAGCCCATGGTGGTATCCACGCTTCTGCCTCCGCGAATGGCGGCCAACGAACAGCCGTTGCCCAGGTGACAGGTGATCAGCCGCAACTCTGCCAGAGGTCGGCCCAAGATCTCGGCAGCGCGGCGGGCGCAATGCTCGTGGTTAATGCCATGAAACCCGTAGCGGCGGATCCCTTGTTCAGCCCAGGCATAGGGGAGGGGGTAGAGAGCCGCTGCCGGAGGCATTTGTTGGTGAAAGGCCGTGTCGAAGACGGCCACCTGTGGGATCCCCGGCAGCAGTTGACCCAGCAGACGAATGCCGGCCAGCGCGGCAGGGTTGTGGGCCGGCGCCAAGGGGATCAATTGCTCGATCGTCCGTTCCACCTCCGGCGTAATCAAAGTGGGCTGCCGGTACAGGGATCCCCCATGCACCACCCGATGGCCAACGCCGTCGATCTCACCTGCCTCTGCCAGCAGGGATCCCTCCCCTTGCCAGAGGCTTTGAAACAGCGGGGCCAATTGGCCGATCCCCCCTTCGGGTGAAGCGGAGGGAAAAGGCTCCCACCCACCGCCTCGCCGGCGAGTTTGGATGAGGGCCTCCCCCGGCTTGTAGGTGAAATCCACCTGGGCTTGCCAGATGGGGGCGGCCTCCACCTTGCCCTCAACCGTCAGGAACAGAGAGGATTTGAGGCTGCTGGAACCGGCATTGATAACCAGAATATTCACAGCGTGTTTTCCACAAAGGACTCCGTCCCGCCAACGCAATCGGCCTCTGCAGGGCTTATCTGTGCAATTTCAACTTAACCCTCAATCTCGGCTTTGACTTCATGCAACCGTTGGAACTGCCCGCAGCTCCCTCAAGCACTTTGCGCTTGGCGCACCAGCCCGGTTGCCGTCAGAGCAGCCAAAGCCCGATCCCGGTAGCGGCCATAGCGCTCCTGCTTGTTGCGGAGCTTCCGCCCCTCCAGCTCTGGCAGCAGGCCAAAATTGGCCGGCATCGGCTGAAAATGCCTGGGATCGGCGCTGCTGATGAATTGAAACAGGGATCCCATCATCGTCTCAGGGGGCAGCGTGATCAAGGGCAGCCCCAAGGCCAGGCGGGCAGCGTTCTGTCCGGCCAGCCACCCTCCCGCCACAGCACAGGCATAGCCTTCGGTGCCCACCAACTGGCCGGCGGCAAACAGCGTCGGTCGGCGACGAAATTGCAAGGTTGGCCACAAAAGCTGGGGCGAATTCAAAAACGTATTGCGGTGCATCACCCCAAAGCGGACGAACTCCGCTTGTTCCAGGCCGGGGATGAGCCGAAAAACCCGCTGCTGTTCTCCCCATTTCAAGTTGGTTTGAAAACCCACCAGGTTCCACAATTGCCCTGCTTTGTCCTCTTGTCGCAACTGCACCACCGCGTGAGGACGGGATCCCGTGCGCGGATCCACCAAGCCCACCGGCTTCAAAGGGCCAAAACAGAGAGTCTCTTTGCCCCGGCGCGCCATTTCTTCAATCGGCAGGCAGCCCTCGAAAAACTTGCGCTCCTCCCGCTCAAAATCCTTGAGGGGCGCCTGCTCCGCCGTCACCAGCGCCTGCCAAAACCGTTCGTACTCCGCCTCCGTCATAGGGCAGTTGAGATAGGCTGCCTCCCCTTTGTCGTAGCGGGAAGCCTGAAACACCACCGCCCGGTTCAAGGAATCCCCGGCGACAATGGGGCTAGAAGCATCGAAAAAGCTCAGGTATTCCAGGCCCGTAAAGGCTTGCAGCGCCTTAGCCAGGGGATCGCTGGTCAGAGGGCCGGTACAGAGGACGGCAATGCCCTCCGGGATCTCCGTCACCTCCTCCCGGCGCAGAGTGATGCGGGGATGGTTTTGAATGGCTGCCGTGAGAGCCTGGCTGAAGCGGGCCCGATCCACCGCCAATGCCCCTCCTGCCGGCACGGCATGGCGATCCGCCGTCGCCATCACCAGGGATCCCAGTTGTCGCAGCTCTTCCTTGAGCAGCCCTGCCGCCCGATCGCTGGCCGCAGCCCCAAAGGAGTTGCTGCACACCAGCTCCCCCAACTGATCGGTGTGGTGGGCCGGGCTCTGGCGCACGGGGCGCATCTCCGAAAGGAGGACAGGCAACCCCAACTGGGCGATTTGCCAGGCGGCCTCTGTCCCCGCCAACCCCCCGCCCACCACATGAATGGGGGCAGAGGTTTCTGCCGGTGCAAGCGCTGGGCTGGCTGGATGGCTCATCGCAACCTCCGAGAAGACCCTCAACCTTAAACTTTAACG
>NZ_JANSJH010000088.1:0-11563 GCF_047462495.1 Synechococcus sp. H55.2
ACGGGGCTGGGGGCTTTGCCGGCGCTGTTTCTCCCCTCGCTCTCGGAGAGGGTGCAAGGGATCCTGCTGGGGTTTGGGGGTGGGGTGATGTTGGCCGCCACCTCGTTTTCGCTGCTGGTGCCGGGCACCGAGGCGGCGCTGGCACTGGGATATTCCCAGTTGGGGGCGGCCGTGGTGATGGTGGCGGGCCTGTTGCTGGGGGCGATCTTCCTGGAGAGTGCCCACCAGTTTCTTCCCCACGAGCACTTCTTTAAAGGGATCGAAGGGGAGAACCGCGCCCATCTAAAGCGGATCTGGCTTTTTATCATCGCCATTGCCCTGCACAACTTCCCAGAAGGCCTGGCGGTGGGGGTGGGGTTTGCCACCGGCCAAGTCGGCGATGGGCTGGTGCTGGCACTGGGGATCGGCCTGCAGAACATGCCGGAAGGGCTGGTGGTGGCCTTGTCGCTGGCAGGCCAGGGGTACTCGCGGCTATTTGCTTTTGCCATCGCTCTGCTGACCGGGCTGGTGGAGCCCATCGGCGGCATCGTGGGAGCGACAGTGGTTTCTCTGGCGCAGTCCCTGCTGCCCTGGGGCATGGCCTTTGCCGCCGGGGCGATGTTGTTTGTGATCTCAGATGAGATCATCCCCGAGTCGCACCGGCGGGGGTTGGAGCGGGAGGGCACCTTTGGCGTTCTCAGTGGGTTTGTGGTGATGCTGCTGCTGGATATTGCCCTGGGTTAAAAAGGGATCCTGTCCTGACCTGGGTCAAGTCTTGACACGAGGTTTTGATGCTGAGCAACGAGCCTTTTCTGTGGCGGGGATCAAGGGAGCACGCCTGCCTGCTGCTCCATGGGTTGGGGGGTGGTGTCTACGAGTTGCAGTGGCTGGCGGAGCGGCTGCTGGCAGCCGGCCTGACGGTGCAGGGGTTTAACTACCCTGGCCACGAGCGTCCAGCACCCCGCATGCCCCCTTCCCGCTGGACCGACTGGTACGGGCGGGTTTTGGAACATTACCTAGCCCTGCGGCAGGAGTACCCGCGTGTTTCGCTGGTGGGGTTTTCCACCGGCTGCCTGCTGGCGTTGCACCTGGCCTTTGCCCATCCTGTCCACAAATTGGTGCTGCTGGCGCCGTTTTTTGCCATTCGCCACCACTGGTACTATCTCTTTCGCCCAGAGCAGTACCTCAACAGCCTGGGCTGGCTCTTGGAAGATGTCCCTCGCTTCCGCCTGCCGATTCGGGATGGCGATGTCCGCGCGCTGGCAGAAAAAGTGGCCTATTTTCACAGCTTCCATCTGACGGCAGTGCGCAGCGCTCTTGAGCTCATCGAGCGGGTCAGGGGGGAAGTAGCCAGCATCCAAGTTCCCACCCTCATCCTGCAGCCGCGCCAAGATACGGTGGTGGATCCTGAACAAGCAGCGTGGCTTTATCAAGAACTGGGATCCGCCCAGAAGAGCCTGCATTGGCTGGAGCACTCCGACCACATTCTCACGTTGGACTGTGAGCGGGAGACGGTGTTTGCCCAGGTTTGCACCTTTCTCACCCAGGATCCCGTTCCAGCCGGATCAGCGTAACCCGTTGCCAGGCGCCGCCCTCGTCGTAGTCCCGCACCAGGCGCAGCAGGTGGCGGCCTTCCGGCCCTTCCGGAAACCAGCCTAGGCTGACGGAAAAGCGGCGATCCCGATGCAGGGTGGGGATGGGCAAGGGATCCGGCCCGCCAATCCACAGCCCCCCCGGCAAGGGAGCCCGGATCCCTGTTTCCTCTTCCCCCCAAAACTGAACTTCAGTTTCGCTGGGCAGGCTATCAACTGCAGAAAAGCTCTGGGCGATCCCCCGCCATCGCCCTTGCAGGGCCAGGCCCAGTTGCGCTTTGGTAAGTGAGGGAAAGTCGGCAGCAAGATCCAGCGCTTGGCCGCGCCGCTCCAAGATGACGGTCACCCCCACCAAGCGGCCCTGGGCGTCCCACTGTTGCACCAGCCGCGCCTTGCGATCCCCCCAGAGGAAGCCCTGCTCGACGGCAAAATCGCCAAATGGCGCCAGTTGCAGCCGCCCGTTGGAAAAGGAGCCATCGGGAAAAAAGCGCAAGCCGGGCGAGAAATCCTCATAGACCCAGCTCTGGCGGCTTGCTGGGGTGGGGGATCCCTGCGGGGGATAGTAGGCATTGGTTTGGCGGATCGCACCCAAATCCAAAGCCTCAAAGGTGATGAGGCTGCGCTTTTGGCCCACGAGTTCCCAGCCGTGGGCGGTGGGTCGATACTCGCAAAACAGGCCGTGCCATTCTCCCAGGTGCAGGGCCAGACATTGTCTCTGGGTTTTCATAAAGCCATGTGACGTAAGACTGGGGAGATGGCTTCTGTCCTAAGATCCTATCCGGGATCCCGTAGCGGGCGGAGTCCTTTCGAGTTTTAGTCGTTGTGCCGGTCTGAAGTAGGATCCCAGTCCAGGTCTTCGTGGCGGTGTTCCCGTTCCCAGCGACGCACCCAATCCCAAATGCGATAGTGCTGCTCGGCGCTGAGCTGTGTGGGATCCTGAGCCAAGGCAGCCGCTTCTTCCCCGCTGAGCAAGGCAGCCAAACTGCCGATCTCCACCAAATAGCGGCGTTCTTCTGCGGTGGTGTGGGACTGATTGAGCCGTCGAATTAAACGACGTAAAGTAGCCATATCCTGACTCATAAGCCGACGCAAAATAATCAACGAGGATCCATCAAGGACTGGTGAGAACAGTGTAAGACCAGAATCATCAAATCATCAAAGAAACAAACGGAGCAGGCCAAATTAGCTCATCAAAGGATCGTCAAAAGATCCCAGGATGCGCACTTCTGGCTCCAGAAGTATCGACCATCGTTGATAAACCTTTTCTTGGGCCAAGCAAATCAGACGGTAGATGTCGTTGGCGCTGGCCTGGCCACAGTTGAGGATGAAATTGGCATGGCGCTCGGAGATCTGGGCCCCACCAATCCGGTAGCCCTTTAGACCGGTCTGCTCAATTAACCAGCCGGCAGGATAAGTTTCGGGGTTGCGAAAGACGCTGCCACAACTGGGCAGATGATAGGGCTGAGAGCTGAGGCGCTGGTTGAGGTTGCGCTGGGTTTCCCACTGCACCTGGGCCGGATCCCGGCCTGGGAGTAACTGCAGCGTTGCCCCCGTCACCGTCCAGGGCAAGTCCTGCAGGCGAGAGCGGCGGTAGCCAAATTGCAGATCGACAGGTTCTAAGCGGCAGGGCTCCTGCTCTTCATCCAAAATCTGCACTTCCACCAACACGTCCGCCATGGCGCGTCCGTGGGCGCCGGCATTCATCACCACCGCTCCCCCCAGTGTGCCCGGGATCCCGATGGCCCATTCCAAGCCGCTCCAGCCCCGCTTGGCAGCTGCCCGCGCCAGGTTAATCAAAGGTTCTCCGGCAGCGGCCCAGATCCTCCCCCCCTCCAACAGTTGCATCCCGCGCAAACGCCGGGTGTGGATCACCAGCCCCGGCAGGCCAGCATCGCTGATGAGCAGGTTGCTGCCCGCCCCCAACAGGGTGACAGGGATCCCTTGCGCCCGCGCCCAGGCCAAACATTGCTGCAGCTCCAGATTGTTGTGCGGCTCGCAATACCACTCCGCCTTGCCGCCCACCCGGAAGCTGGTCAGAGGGGCCAACGGGATCGCCGCTTGCATCCGTCCAGAGAGTCGGGCAACGCTGGAGGTATTGGGCACGCAGGGAGCTGTAGTCATGATGCCAATACCTCAGAAGCCCCCATCTCCCCGATCCCATTCTCCGCTTGCCCCGGCAATTTCTCCCCCAAGTCTGCCAGAGGCTGTTCCCCCACCCGAGCCGCATAGGCCCGCATCGTAGCGGCTATCTGCTGATTGAGATCACCTGCGCCCAAAAAAATAGCGAGATCTCCAGGCTGCAAAACAGAGGCCAACACCTGCGGCAATTGCGGCAAAGAGGACACGTAGCGCACCTGGGGATGGTGCTCCGCCACCGCTACGGCTAACCGCAAGCTATCGGAGCCCTCAGGGGACGCTTCTCCGGCCCCATAGGTGGGCACGATCACCACCACATCTGCATTCTCGAAGCAGCGGGCAAAATCTTGGAACAAGGCGGCCAAGCGGCTGTGGCGATGAGGCTGAAACACCGCCACCACCCGCCGCTGCTGCAGATGGGCCGCCCGCAGCGTGGCGCGAACCTCGCTGGGATGGTGGGCATAGTCGTCGATAAAGGTGACCCCGCCCACCTCGCCCTTGGCTTCAAAGCGGCGCTGCACCCCCCGAAACTGGGCCAGAGCAGAGGCAATCACGGGGAACTCCAAGCCCAACTGCCGCCCGACGGCAACGGCGGCCAAAGCGTTGCTGAGGTTGTGGGATCCCAGCACCTGCAGGCGGAGCTGGCCGAGGAGGGATCCCCTCTCCCAGATCTCGGCGGAGGTAAAGTCCGCGGCATAGACGATCTCGCGCGCCTGGTACTGGGCTTGGGGATGGCCGGCCAGGCTGTAGCCAATGTCCACCGCCAGGTGGGTGGCCACGTTGGGGCAATCTAGGCAAGCCACCAGGGTTTGGCTCTGCTGCCCGTACTGCTGAAAGGCCCGGATTACCTGCTCCAGATTGGCGTAATGATCGGGGTGATCCAGCTCGATGTTGGTGATCACGCCAATCTTGGGGTAAAGCCGCACCAGGGATCCATCCGACTCATCCACCTCCGCCACCCAATATTCCCCCTGGCCCAGACGGGCGTTGCCATCCCAGGCATCCATCTCCCCACCGATAATCAAGGTGGGATCCCAGCCCGCCGCCAGCAGCATGTAGCCAATCATACTGCTAGTAGTGGTCTTGCCGTGGGTGCCCGCCACGCCGATGCTGGGGCGATGGTTAAACAAGGCGGCCAGTAAATCAGCTCGATGCCAAACCTTTAGTCCCTTGTCTAGGGCCGCTGCCAATTCCGGGTTGCTGGGGCGGATGGCGCTGGAATAGACCACCTGGGGATCCCCGGCCAAACCCTCTAGAGTGTGGCCCTGAATAAAGCGTACCCCCAAGGCTTCCAGGCGACGGGTACGGCCATTGGCGGCAATATCTGAGCCGGAAACGCGAAACCCCTGCTTGGCCAAAATGTAGGCCAGAGCCGACATCCCCACCCCACCGATGCCCACAAAGTGATAAGTGGAAAGCAGGGGATTGAAGGGATCCCGATGCGGGAGCAAAGGCTGAGAATGAACCGGCGACGGCGTGACGGGATCCCCTCCTCCAATTGTCTCCACCATCGCAACTCCACCTCACTCCTTGCCACCACACCCAAAAAATCGGCACCTGCAGAGAGGCACCAAACAGGGCAGATCATATCAGGAATTCCTACGGCTAGGTAGCTTTTGCCCCTGAGGGCTGCCGAAGGCCGACAGATCAACCCAGATTTAGGAAAAAAAACAAAAGCAAGCACCCAGGAAAAACCTGGACATCCTCAGCTCGCAAAATTTACATTTATTAAAGAATTGGCGACACAGCAACCGTTTGCACGTTTGCGGTGCCCAACTACGGAACCAAAGCGAGTGGGGAACTAATGAATCGGCGGGTGCTCTGGTGGACGGCGGGAGCTGCGCTGCTGGGCTGTGCCAGCCTAGCCTGGCTGGGCCTGAGTCGGCAGGCAGCCACTCAGTCCATCTCAGAAAATGCTGAGGCGACAGTGGAAATCCGGCTGCCCCCCCGTATTGGCGCCCTGGGGCGCCTGGAGCCGGAAGGAGAAGTGGTGCAGGTGGCCGGCCCCCCTGGGGAGCGGGTGGGCGAGATGTTGGTGGCTGAAGGGGATCGCGTGGTGGCAGGCCAAGTGCTGGCGCGACTGGAAAACTATGGCGAGCGCCTGGCGGAGCGGGAGTATGCTGCCGCCCAACTGCAAGAAGCCCGCGCCCGACTAGAGGCCGAGACCCGCTTTGGCCAAGCCCAAGTTGAAGAGGCGCGCACCCGCCTCAACCGTCTAGACGAACCGCAACAGTTGCAGATCCGATCCCAAGAGGCGGTGGTGGAGCGCCTTCGGGCGGAGCTGGCCGATGCTGAGGCCAACCTGGCTCGCTTTCAGACCCTGTGGCAGGAGGGGGCTATCTCCCAGCAGGAGCTCGACCAGAAGGCTCTGCTGGTGCGGCAACGGCAGGAGGACTTGCGGGCTGCCGAGGCCACTCTGGATCAACTGCGCCTGGCCCGCGAGCGGGATCTGCGCAACGCCCAAGCCCAGGTGCAAGCCGCTGAAGCAGGGCTGAGGCGGGCCCAAGCGCAAGTGCAACTGGGATCCCTGGCCCGCAACCTGGAGCTGGCAGAAGCCCGCCTGGAGCGCACCCTCATCCGCGCCCCCCGGGCCGGCCAGGTGCTCAAGATCCACACCCATCCTGGGGAAGTTATCGCTGCCGACAAAGGGATCCTCGAGCTGGGCAACACCGACCAGATGATGGTGGTGGCGGAGGTCTACGAAACCGACATCCTGCGGGTGCGGCCCGGACAACGGGCCACCATCAGCAACCGCGCGCTGCCAGAAACGTTGCAGGGCCGGGTCGAGCGCCTGGGCCTGCAAATCGGCAAGAAAGACGTGCTCAACACCGACCCCGCCGCCGATGTGGATGCCCGTGTGGTGGAGGTGTATATCCGCCTGGATCCGGAAAGCAGCGCCCGCGTGGCTGGCCTGACCAACCTGCAAGTGGATGTGGCCATCGAGGTCGAGGGGTAGGGGGGGAACGATGTCCGGCCTGTTCAGCGTAGCGTTTATCGGGCGCCGCATCCCGTTGGCCTGGCTGCAGTTGACGCGGGAGAAGATCCGCCTGCTGGTGGCCCTGGCGGGCATTGCCTTTGCCTGCATCCTTATGTTTATGCAGTTGGGCTTCCAAGACAGCCTGCTGGAGAGCGCCATCCGCTTCCATGTCGCCCTCAAGGGGGAGATCTTCCTGGTCAGCCCCCAGTCCAACGCCCTCATTGCCATGAACACCTTTTCCCAGCGGCGGCTGTACCAGGCACTGGGCTTTGAGGGGGTACGGGCCATCTCGCCCGTCTATGTGGGCTTTGCCCTCTGGAAAAACCCCCAGACCCGCCGCACCCGCAGCATCTTTGTGGTGGGGGTGGATCCCTCTGCCGACCTGCTGGAGTTGCCGGAGCTGACCCCCGACAAGTTGGAGGAGATCAAGAAGGCGGACGTGGTGCTCTTCGACCGCCGCTCCCGCAGCGAGTTTGGCCCCATCCCGGAATGGTTTGAGTCCGGTCGAGAGGTCTTTACCGAGGTGGGGAACCGCCGCGTCCAGGTGGGGGGTCTGTTTGAGATGGGGGCTACCTTTGGCGCCGACGGCACCATCCTCACCAGCGACCTCAACTTCCTGCGCATTTTTCCCCAGCGGGAGCGCGGCCTCGTGGATATCGGTGTGGTGCAACTGCAGCCGGGGGTGGATCCCCAGCCGTTGGTGCAGCAGATGCGGGCTTTGCTGCCGGAGGATGTGCGGGTGCTGTCGCGGGCAGAGTTTATCGATATGGAGCAAAGCTACTGGGAGGAGGGCACGGCCATCGGCTTTATTTTCGGCCTGGGGGTGGCCATGGGTTTCATCGTCGGCATTGTGATTGTCTATCAGATCCTCTACACCGATGTGTCGGATCACCTGGCGGAATATGCCACCCTTAAGGCCATGGGCTACACGGATACTTACTTGCTGGGGGTGGTGTTTCAAGAAGCTATTTTGCTGGCCGGTCTGGGATATATTCCCGCTTTTGCCCTGGCGGTTTTGCTCTACGATTTGACGGCCAATGCCACGTTGCTGCCAATTGCCATGACCTTCAACCGGGCGGTGCTGGTGCTGCTCCTGGCGGTGAGTATGTGCTTTATCTCAGGAGCTATTGCCGTGCGGCGCCTGCGGGCAGCCGATCCCGCCGATATTTTCTAAAGTTTTGGCAAGGCGTTGCATGGGGGAGAGGAAATGGATTGTTGAATGGCTTGAACTCAACTGCCCAAAACTTCTGGGATCCTTTCAATGATCTCCGGCCAAAGGTTTCTGGATGGTTCAATCGCGGCAGTTTCCATGATGGCCCACGATAAGTTGTCAACCCAAGTTGTTTGAGATTTTGAGCTCCCTATGCTGCCTTCCCTTCTCGATCAAGCCGCCCTCGCCTCCACCCAAAATGCCGTTGAGCCGGTGGTCAAAGCCGAAGGGGTGAACCACTACTTTGGCGAGGGATCCCTGCGCAAGCAAGTGCTTTTTGACATCAACTTCGTTTTGCAGCCGGGGGAGATCGTGTTGTTGACCGGCCCCTCCGGCTCCGGCAAGACCACGCTGCTCACGCTCCTGGGAGCTTTGCGCTCGGTGCAGGAGGGCAGCTTGCGGGTGTTGGGGCAGGAGCTGCGGGGCGCCCAGCCCAACACCCTCATCCAGATCCGCCGCCAGGTGGGGTACATCTTCCAGGCCCACAACCTGCTGCGCTCCCTGACGGCAGCCCAAAATGTGCGTATGGCTCTGGAGCTGCACAACGGCCTTTCCGCCCAGGAAGCCCAAGAGCGGGCGGAAGCGATGCTGGCGGCGGTGGGTCTCGAGGATCGCGTCCACTACTACCCCGAACAACTTTCGGGTGGGCAGAAGCAGCGGGTGGCCATTGCGCGGGCCCTGGTCAGCCACCCCAAATTGGTGCTGGCGGATGAGCCGACGGCAGCCCTGGACAGCAAGTCGGGCCGCGAGGTGGTGACCCTGATGGAGAAGTTGGCGCGGGAGCAGGGCTGCACCATCCTGATGGTGACCCACGACAACCGCATCCTCGACATCGCCGACCGGGTGCTGCACATGGAAGATGGCCGTCTGGAGAGCCAGGTTGTCGCCTAGCCGGCTGGCGCGTGGCGGCGGTACCAATCGATGGTGCGCTGCAGCCCCTCCCGCAGCCCCACCTTGGCCACAAAACCAATCCTCTCGCGGGCCTTGGAGATGTCCAGGCAGCGGCGCGGCTGGCCGTTGGGCTTGTCCGTTTGCCAGCGGATCTCGCCCCGAAACTCCATCAGCTCGCAGATGAGGGCAATCAGATCTCGGATGGAGATCTCCTCGCCGGTGCCCAGGTTCAGGGGCTCGGAGCTGTTGTAGAGCTGGGTGGCCAGGAGAATGCCGCGGGCGGCATCTTCGGCGTAGAAAAACTCGCGGGTGGGGCTGCCATCTCCCCACACCTCGACGTAGTTCTGGCCCCGCTGCTGCGCCTCGTGGACCTTGCGGATCAAGGCCGGGATCACGTGGGAGCTTTCCGGATCGAAGTTGTCCATGGGGCCGTAGAGGTTCACCGGCAGGAGGTAGATGCCGTTGAAGCCATATTGCTGCCGGTAGGCCTGCAGTTGCACCAGCAGGGCTTTCTTGGCGATGCCGTAGGGGGCGTTGGTCTCCTCCGGGTAGCCGTTCCAGAGATCTTCTTCCTTGAAGGGGACGGGGGTGAACTTGGGATAGGCGCAGATGGTGCCCACGCAGACAAACTTCTCCACCCCAGCTAGATAGGCGGCGTGGATGAGCTGGGATCCCATGATCAGGTTGTCGTAGAAAAGCTCCGCCGGCTTGGCCTGGTTGAGGCCGATGCCGCCCACGTGGGCCGCCAAATGGATGACGATATCTTGCCCCTGCACCACCTCTTGGCAGACTTCCCAGCGGCGCAGGTCGTGGGTGCGGGAGCGCGGGATCCGCACCTGCTCCGGCTTCACCCCCAGCACTTGCAACTGCTGCAGCACATGTTTGCCCAAAAAGCCGCTGCCCCCCGTGAGCAAGATGCGCTTTTGGCTGAGATCGATGGCACTGGGCACACTGTTGAGCATCATGTCCGACGCGGAAAATCCCCGGCTTCCATTATGCGGCAGATGGGATAGCCGTATCTCAGAGCTGTTCGGCGATGGCCATTGACAATCGACAGGTGAGGTATTCAACTCAAAACCTGGACAAACCGCCCCGGAGACAGAGCAGGGATCCATTCGTCCACTTGTCCATAAGCCTGTTGGGCGAAACGACGGGCCAGGGCTGGCACGATGGCCAAAGGGTTGCTGAAGCCGGAAAACAGTTGCAGGCCTTCCCAGCCGGGCAGGGATCCGACCAGAGGCTGGTGATCGGCGCTGAAGGCCACCAAGCAGTGATACCACCGCCCGGGCAGGCGGGCCACCTGGGGCAGGTAGCGACCGGCCTGTTCCCGGATCTGGGCTTCGCTGGCAGCGGCATCCACCTCGGCCATGGGATCCGTCAGCACCCGGCTGATCTGGCCCAGGCGAATGCTGCCGTCCACAAATTGCAGGATCCCGACATCCAAAATCGGCGGGCAGAGCTCCTGCCCCGGCTCATCCCAAAAGGGATCCCGGTCGGGGTGGGCCGCTTGCCGCTCCAGCTCCAAACGCCGCACGGGCGCGCTCATGACGATGCTTCTCAACCGCACCTCTGCAGGCTTCAGCTCGAGGGATTCGGCGTGGGTGAAGTAGATAGGGGCCCGGATCCCGGCCTGGCGCAACAGAGCCCGCGTCCAGCCGCCGGCGCACACCACCACCTGGGCTGCGCCATAGAAGCTTGTATCGGTCTCCACGCCCGTAATGTGCTGCCCCTGTCGCCGCAGGCCCGTCACGGTTTGCAAGAGCAGGGATCCGCCCAGGCGGTGGAAAGCCTTCTGAAAAGCCAGCGTCGTCAGCCAGGGGTGAATGTGGCCATGCCGGGCCCAGAGCACACCCTCTAGGGCCGCCGGATGCAAGAGGGGCTCCAGCTCACAGGCCGTCTCTACAGAAATCCGCCGGGGTGGGATGCGACAGTCGGCCAGATCTGCTTCGACAGCTTCTAGCTGGTGGCCAGGGGCAATCGGCAGGAGCAGATCCAGCTCGCGAAAGTGAATATCCGCCTCCAGCTCCTCTGACAGGATGCGGTAGCGTTGGATCCCTTCTTCCCCCAAAGCTTTGAGCAGGGGGGTTTTCCCCGCCCAATGGGCCAGGCCACCGTAGCTGTAGCGCGTGGCACTGGGCGGCAGCGCTTCCTTCTCTATGAGGAGAACGGATCCCCCTTGACGGGCCAGCTCGTAGCTCAAGGCCGCTCCGGTGATCCCGCCGCCGATGACAATCCAGTCGTAGTTGGCCATGCTGCCCTCGTTACCCTGAACTTCATCTTGCGGCAGAGTGGCTCTGTTCAGGGTAGCAAGCGCAGCAGAACCTCAGCGGTGGCGGATACTAGCTGAGGAGGAACCCCCAGAGGGCCTCCCTGAGTCCTAATTGAGTGTTCCCGCCGCAGTTCAACGGTGTTATAGAGTGATCTGGCGTTCATCGTGGTCGATAGCGGAGCAAGGGCAAAGATATGAACGAACTACTTCAAACCATCAACCGCAGTCTTTTGGAGATGGTGGGGCGAGGCATCGAGCTGTTGCCGGGCTTCTTGATTGCTGCAGTGATCCTCTGGGCCACCCGCTATGGCGTTCGGGCCGTGCGGCGCCTGCTGGGATCCGCAGCCAATCGGTGGATCTCCAGCCCTTCTCTGCAGTTGTTGCTGGTGCAGATCGGCCAAGTGGGTGCTTGGGTGGTGGGGATCCTGGCAGCCAGCGTGGTGGCTTTCCCAGATCTGCGCTTGGGAGATCTGATCGGGCTGTTGGGGTTAGGATCGGTGGCCATCGGT
>NZ_JANSJH010000089.1:0-3724 GCF_047462495.1 Synechococcus sp. H55.2
GTGCAAGAAGAACTTTTCTCTTGCTCAGAAAACTTTTGTTGACACTTTTCAATGAGTGTCGACAACTCCCCTTTGAGTTCCTGCAGATGGGCAAGCGATTCATCAGTTTGTCTTTGCTTTTCGCTTGGCTCTATGGGCATCTGCCAACAGGGAAGGACCTGCCCACTGTCCTGAAGCAGTAGCGATTCTTTGAACTCGCCCGGTATGTGTAAGGCCCTCAATTTAAAATTGCCTGGCATTCGGGCCGCTCCAAAAACACTTCTGGCAAAATGGAATCCCCAAAGTACCCTGGCGGCGCAATCACTATGGCAAACCCCTTCAGATTCAACTCGGTTTCGTCGTAAACCACCAGTTGGCTGAAACCGGCGGCAGGATCCCCCTCCATATCGAGAATGCGGGCTTTTCGCTGGATAATCCAAGGGGTCTCCCCTTCTAGTTCAGAAGGGGCCAGAGGGCGATCTAGGCCAAACACGAACTCTCCACTTCGACCCACAAGAGTCCACTCTAAGCTATTGAGCTTCTCTGTACCTGCGAAGCAAAAGGCGTAATCGCTGTACGGAACAAAATACAGTCCTACCAGCCGGGATTTTTCATCAGGGTGGCTGCGGGCACTCAAGCAAGCCTCAAAACCCAGTAGAGAGGCTGGATCGACGGGCTGCCCATAACAAAGCAGGATGTCGTCTTTTGAGTGTTTCCACCACTCTTGTTGCGCGAAGGCAGGGATCCTACCGGATAAAGCCATTAGAACCATCAGGGCCGTTGCCGCCAATGATCTGTACATAGAGCCGCATCTGAACGCTGAGGATAGCAGTACCTTAGCCCAAAGCGCCTTTCTGCTGGGTGATCGGGATCAGCCTTACCCATCCCCAAAGGGCAAGGGGTTAGACTGCTACTCTATAAAGTGATTCATCCTTCTCAACCGTTGGCCTATTCTCCCCATGACTGCTGCACCTGCCCTCGCCCATCTGCCCAGCCAGTACAACCCCTTTGAGACCGAGCCGAAGTGGCAGCGCTTTTGGGAGGAAAAGGGGTTCTACGTAGCGGATCCCAAGGCGCCGGGAGAAGCCTTCAGCATGGTGCTGCCCCCGCCCAACGTCACCGGCAGCCTGCACATGGGCCATGCCTTTGCCTTTACCCTGCCGGATGTGGTGGTGCGCTACAAGCGCATGCGCGGCTACAACGTCCTCTGGCTGCCCGGCACGGATCATGCCAGCATTGCCGTGCACACCATCCTGGAAAACCAACTGCGCCAGGAGGGCAAGAGCCGCTTTGACCTGGGCCGCGAGGCTTTTCTGGAGCGGGCCTGGGCCTGGAAGGAGCAATCCCAGGGCACCATCAAAAGCCAACTGCGGCGCCTGGGCCTGTCGCTGGACTGGACGCGGGATCGCTTTACTCTCGATGAGGGGCTGAGCCGGGCAGTTACGGAAGCCTTTGTCCGCCTCTACGAAGCAGGGCTAATTTACCGGGGCGAGTATTTGGTCAACTGGTGTCCGGCCACCCAGTCGGCAGTCTCCGACATTGAGGTGGACAACAAAGAGGTCAAGGGTCACCTCTGGCATTTCCGCTATCCCTTGGCCGCGGATCCCAACCAGTACCTGGTGGTGGCCACCACCCGCCCCGAGACGATGCTGGGGGATACAGCCGTGGCGGTCCACCCGCAAGACGAGCGCTACCGCCATCTCATTGGCCAGTTTGTGCGGCTGCCCATCAAGGATCGCCTTATCCCCATCATCGCCGACGAGTACGTGGATCCCTCCTTTGGCTCCGGCTGTGTCAAAGTTACCCCAGCCCACGATCCCAACGACTTTGAGATGGGCCGTCGCCACCAGTTGCCCTTGATCAACATTCTCAACAAGGACGGCACCCTCAACGAGAACGGGGATCCCTTCACCGGTCTGGATCGCTTTGTCGCCCGCGAGAAGGTGGTGCAGTGGTTTGCCGAGCACGGTCTGCTGGAGAAGGTGGAAGAGTACACCCACAGCGTGCCCTACAGCGACCGCGGGGGCGTGCCCATCGAGCCGCTGCTCTCCATTCAATGGTTTTGCGATGTCTCGGGGATGGGGGCCCGCTGCTTGCAGGAGGAGCGGGAACACCACAACCCCCGCTTTATTCCGGAGCGCTGGACCAAGGTTTACACCGGCTGGCTGGAGAAGCTGCGCCCCTGGTGCATCTCGCGGCAACTGTGGTGGGGGCACCAGATCCCGGCCTGGTATCCGGTCATCGACGGTCAGATCCCTGAGGATCCCCAGGCTTTTGTGGTGGCCCGCAATGCCGAAGAGGCCTGGGCTAAGGCACGGGAGAAGTTTGGCCCGGCCCTCGAGCGGCTGGAGCGGGATCCCGATGTGTTGGACACCTGGTTTAGCTCCGCTCTGTGGCCTTTTTCCACGCTGGGCTGGCCGGAAGAGACAGAGGACTTCAAGCGCTACTACCCCAATTCCCTCATGTCCACGGGCTTCGACATCATCTTTTTCTGGGTGGCCCGCATGGCCATGATGGGAGTGCAGTTTACCGGCCAGATCCCCTTCAAGGATGTCTACATCAACGGCCTGGTGCGGGACGAGCAGGGGGCGAAAATGTCCAAGTCCAAGGGCAACGGCATCGATCCCATCGAGCTTTTGGACAAATACGGCACCGACGCCCTGCGCTACGCTTTGGTTAAAGAAGTGGTGGGGGCAGGGCAGGATATCCGCCTGGCCTACGACCGCAAGACCGGCGAGAGCGCCAGCGTGGAAGCAGCCCGCAACTTCGCCAACAAGATCTGGAACGCCTCCCGCTTTGTGCTCCTGAACCTGGAGGGGCAGACCCCCGCCCAACTGGGATCCCCTGCCCCCGCAGCGCTGGAGCTGGCCGATCGCTGGATCCTGTCGCGACTGCACTCCGCGGCCACCCAGGTTATCGAAGAGCTGGAAGCCTACGGCCTGGGCGAGGGGGCGCGGCTCTTGTATTCCCTGATTTGGGATGACTTCTGCGACTGGTACATCGAGCTGGCCAAGCCGCGGCTGCGGGGAGAAGACCCGACCTCTAAGCGCACGGCACAGCAGGTGTTGGCCACTGTGCTGGAGACCATCCTCCGGCTGCTGCACCCCTGGATGCCCCACGTCACCGAAGAAGTCTGGCAGCTCCTCACCCAGGCCAACCAAGCCACCTCCATCTCCGTCCAGCCCTATCCCGCCCCTGACCCTAACTGGGTTGACCCTCAACTGGAGCGGGAGTTCGGCCTGGTGATCCAGACCATCAGCAGCTTGCGCAACCTGCGGGCAGAGGCTGGCCTTAAGCCCCATCAAACCATCACGGCTCTGCTGGTTACCGAGGATCCCGACGAGCAGCGGATCCTCACCGCCGCTCAAGCCTACATCCGCGATCTGGCCAAGGCCGAGTCCCTAGAAATTACGGGATCCCTGGCCACGGAGCCCAAGCAGGTGGCGGCTGCCGTAGTGGGCACGGTGCAGGTGCTGGTGCCCTTGGCGGGGCTGGTGGATGTGGAGGCGCTGCGGGCTAAAGTGCAAAAAGATCTGGCCAAGCTGGAAAAAGAGGCTCAAGGGATCCGCGCCCGCCTGGAGAACCCCAGTTTCCTCAGTCGGGCCAACCCGGAAGTGGTGCAGGCTAGCCGCGAGCAACTGGCGGAGCTGGAGGCCCAGATGCAGCTCTTGCAAGCCCGCCTGGAAAAGTTGGGCTAGGGCAACGGGGAGCGCTCTCCTTTGGGGCTCTTGACCTGGGCAGCCGA
>NZ_JANSJH010000089.1:3824-11467 GCF_047462495.1 Synechococcus sp. H55.2
AATAGCACCGGCTATTTTGCTATTTTTGTGCAAGGGGAGTGACCATCCCCCATCTCTGTGTTATGATGAAAATTAGTTCGAGATAAATGTCGGTTGTAGCGTTCGGTTCTTCTGGTCTTGACGGGTTTTCACGTTTTGTATTGGCAGACGGCTCTCCGAATATCTCGCCCTTTGTTCCTCTCTCTTTCGGAGATCGTCGATGTCGATTTATGTAGGCAACCTTTCCTTTAAGGTGACAGAAGCGGATTTGACCGCTGTTTTTGCCGAGTACGGTTCTGTGAAGCGGGTGCAGATCCCCACCGACCGGGAGACTGGCCGCATCCGCGGTTTTGGGTTTGTGGAAATGAGTTCTGAGGCCGAAGAGCAGGCTGCTATTGCCGCTCTGGATGGCGCAGAATGGATGGGCCGCGACCTCAAGGTCAACAAGGCTCGTCCGCGGGAAGAACGCCCCACCTCAGGCTTCCGCTCTGGTAACGCCAACGGCGGCGAGCGGCGGCGCAACTTCCAATCTCGCTATTAAAACGCCTGCTGAGGCTTCTCGGTTTGAGTTCGCCCCTCACCCCCGGCCCCTCTCCCTGAGCGTCCCTCACCCCCGGCCCCTCTCCCTGAGGGAGAGGGGGGTTAGGGATTGAGGCGGCGAGCTTTCCCTTGCAATTCGGTAGCGACTTTTAGGCCGGCGGTTTGTCCGGCCAGGGATCCGTGAGGTCGGCAGCTAGGGGATCCCAGTCCCAACCCCAGTCGCGGGCGATGGCCTGCGTAAGGCCCAACTGGCCAGAGCCCGGGTAGCGGGCCAGGGCCGACAGGAGATCCACCAGTTGCTCGCCAGTGGGGGTGCGGCCAAAGATGTGCAGTCCATCTCGGATCTGGGATTCCTTGAGCTCGCAGAGGTAGCCATCGAGGCGGCCCCAGTCTTCTTCCTTATCCAGGTTGAACTGCAAGTCGAGGTGCTCTCGGCAGGCAAGCTCCTGGATCTGGGCGCGGATCAGCGGGCAGCGCCCAGGATCCATCTGCTGGGCCTCGTAGTACTCGTCCATCAGCCGCTCCAGTTCCGCCAAGGGCCCGTAGAGCTCGGCACGGGTTAAGGGCGGGGTGAGGTGGTCGAGGATGACAGCCTGAGCCCGCCGCTTGGCCTGGGATCCCTCGCCAGGATCGTTGACGATGAAGGGGTAGAAGTGGGGCAGAGGCCCCAAGGCTATTTCTGGGTAGCAGGTGGCTGAAAGGGCGGATCCCTTGCCAGGCAGCCACTCTAGGTTGCCGTGCTTGCCCACATGCACCACCGCCTGCACGCCAAACGCTTGCCGCAGCCACAGGTAAAAGGCGAGGTACTCGTGGGGCGGCGCCAGATCCGGGGCATGGTAGTTCAAAGCAGGATCCTGGTCGTAGCCCCGCGGCGGCTGGAGGCCGACAAAAACATGCTCCAACTGCAGGCCGACAATGGGGATGTCGTGGGCGGGCGGATCCCCCCACTGCTGCACCAGATCCTCTTGGACAGCGGCAGGCAACTGGGCAAACCACTCCCGGTAGAGGGCAGCCGGCAGCACCTGCCGCGCCGGGCGTAGGGATCCCAGCGGATCATAGGTTTGGCCCTGGGTTAGCCAGCGGATGAGCTCATCTCCGCTCTGGGGCAGTGGACAGGCGCGGTAGTCGGCTTGCGCCAGGGCCTTGAGGATCTCGACGCAGCTTGCCGGTGTATCCAACCCTACCCCATTGGCCAGCCGTCCATCCCGGCTGGGGTAGTTGGCCAAAATCAAGGCTAGACGGCGCTGGTTGGCAGGAGTGCGCCGCAGCTTTACCCAGTTGGCCGCCAGCTCGGCCACAAACGCCACCCGATCCGGCACAGCCTCATAGGCCATGATCTCCGTCTGCAGGCGGGGATCCCACTGTTGAACCGTCTTGAACGAGATGGCGCGGCTGAGGATGCGGCCGTCCACCTCCGGCAGCACCACGTTCATGGCCAGATCCCGCGCCCCCAAGCCCCGAGTGGAGTTCTCCCAGCGCTCCCGCGACCCACTGCTCAAGACCACCTGCACAACCGGCACATCCAGCTCCTGCCAGAGGCGGACATCGGGCTGCTCGCTCTCCAGGCGGGCCAGGGAAAAGCTGGTGGTGTTCAACAAAAGTTCAATTTGGCCGCCGAAGTGCTCCCGGATGGCCTGCGGCAAGTCCGGTTCCTGCAGGCCATAGGTGTACAGACACAGCGGCTGCAACCCCCGCTCCTGCAGGGCGTTGGCCAGGGCATCTATTGGCTGCGTATTCCCCGCCAAAACATGGGCCCGGTAGAGCAGGATCCCTACCTTGGGGGCCTGGGGATCCCTGAGGGGGGATAGGGGGGGATGGTAGATCCCCAGCCGGGGCAGCACCTGCGGCTCTGGCACGGCGTACTCCTGTCCCAGAAACTCCCTGGCCAAGAATTTCAAGCAAGCCGCCACATTGGCTGCCCCTCCTTCCAGCCAGTACTGCCACACCCGGTCTGCCACTGTCAGGGGCACGGTGGAGTGGCTAACCAAATCCCAATCGGGGCGGTCATCCCCAGGGATCACAATCAGGGTGGCTCCCGCTGCTGCCGCTACCTCTTTGGCCACCTCCAGACCATAGCTCCAGTAGGCCCTTCCCCCCAACAGGCGCAGGAGCACCACCTGAGCTTGCCGCAACACCTTCTCGGCGTAGTCGTCGATGCTGAGAGGCTGTTGCAACTGCAAGAGGTTAGCCGCCCGCACCGCCGGGAAATCAGCCGGCACCAAGCGCATGGCTGCGCTCAAGGCTGTCAGATCCGTGTCGGCTGCCGACAGGACAACGATGGGCGCAGGATCCTGCTCCAGGAAAATGACCCCACCTTGGGAAGGATCCCATCCCCCCGGCAAAGCAGCTATCCGGTGCATAGAGCCAGCGCCAGGCGCCCCGCCATCTCCTTGAGACTACCCAGAAGGATAGCTTGGTAGCCCCGCACTTGCGTGGGGAGCGGAAAAGCTCGTAATTGCCAAGGGTATACTTGCCGAAAAGGCGTACCGTTCCCAGGCCAGCACCTAATCACGGTGAAAAACCCGACTGGTGCAGGCGTCCGAGACGCGAGAGGACGCCGTCCTGCTGACGCGAGCAGGGCTTTTCCTGAGGGGACTGTCTAGAGGCGTCTTGACAGCGCCTGTTTGAACTACGTGAGAACCCTACGCCTTGAGGCGGTGGGGGTGTCAATCTAACGGCCGTACTTGAGCACAAAGACATCTTTCAGACCAGCATGGGGCTCTCCGGCGAGGGATCCCCAGGTTACACCTACCACCCCGAGGGTGCCCTCTTGGTCTAGCGCCATGGCCTGGATCCAGTCGAAGTCGGCGCTGCCGAACTGGTGGCGCCAGAGCTCGCCGCCGTTGGTATCGTAGAGGCGGACAAAGGCATCGCTGCGACTTGCAGGGATCCCCTGGGTGGATCCTGCCACCCAGACCCTTCCGAGCCTATCCACGGCAATGGCCAGAGGGCGCTCCCCTTGCGCGCCGTCCCATTGGCGGCTCCAGAGCTCGTTGCCGTAGGGATCATACTGCCGCACAAAGACACTGTACCCCTGGAGCAAGGCCTGGCCAGCAGGAGCCTCTTGGGTATAGCCCGCCACCCAAACATTTCCCTCCTCTCCCACAGCGATGGCAAGAGTGCCGTCGCCCCCTTTGTTGGAAAACTGGCGCAGCCAAACCTGGTTGCCGCTGGGATCATACTGGCCGACAAAGCCGCCAGCCCTTGTGCGGTCGCGGACGAATCCGGCTATCCAGAGATTTCCTGCCCCATCGGCGGCCAGGGCAGTGACCTGGGCCCCTAGCTCGCGGACCCAGAGCGGTTTGCCGTCAGCGTTGTATTGGCGCACAAAGCTCTTGCCTCCGCTATTTCCGGCTACCCAGACATTGCCCTTGCCATCCACGGCAATGGCAGTGACCTGGTCAGGCTCAGCACCGCCCAACTGCTGCGTCCAGAGCTCCCGACCCTGGGGATCGTGCTTACGCAGGAAGATGTCTTTTGCGCCGGCATTGCTGTAGCCAGGGAAAGCGCCGTAGGTCACTCCTGCCACCCAGGTGTTCCCTCTCCTGTCCACTGCCACCGCCACAACTTCGTCTAAAGCAGGGGTGCCCAACTGCCGTGTCCAGAGCTCTCGGCCCCAGGCATTGTACTTGCGCAAGAAACCATCGCCACCCCCTGCCGAGCTTTGGCCCAAAAAGCTTCCCTCCGTTACCCCCGCCACCCAAATATTTCCCTTTCCATCAATTGCGATGGCGCGAGCCTCGTCAGAGGAAGGGGTGCCAAACTGACGCAGCCAAGGGCTGGGACTACAGCCAAAACCTAAACCGAAAAAAGCTAAGACACCCAGAACTGCTCTAGCCAGTGCCTGTCTCCTGCTCATAGGCCCTCTTTTGGGGGGCACTGGGCAAAGCATAGCAAGGGCTCTCCCCGGCTATCGCGAGGGATAAGCCCCCGCCTCTTCTCCAGCAGCAGCACAGGATCCCTAGGCAACCTGAGGCATTGCTTCAGGGCTGGCCAGGCGCGGCGAAAACTGCAGCGCTGCCTGCACAAAGGCCTGAAACAGGCGAAAATGCTCAGCCTCTTCAAAGGTGAACTCGGGGTGCCACTGCACGGCAATAGCCCAGGGATGGGTTTCGTGCTCGATGGCCTCGATGAGCTCGTCGGGAGAACAGGCAGCCAAACGCCAGCCCGCCGGCACCCCCCAAACAGCCTGGTGGTGCCAAGAGACTACGGAGATTGCGTCGACGCCGACAATTTGCTGCAGGCGGGTGGAGCGGATGAGGCTGACGCTGTGGCGAACGGGCTTGCGATCGGCGGGGTTGAAATGATCCAGCTCGTCGTACACGTCGGGCACATGGGGGATCAGCTTGCCGCCGCTGACCACGTTCAGCAACTGCATCCCTCGACAAATGCCCAAGACCGGGATCCCTTGCGCCAGCGCGGCTGCCGCCAAGGCCATCTCAAAGCGATCCCGCTCGGCGCTGACGTGACGCACCTGGGGATGTTGGGGATCCTCTCCGTAGGTGCTGGGGCAAAGGTCGCCGCCTCCTGTCAACACCAGCCCATCTACCGCAGCCAGCAGCGCTTGTGGCTCACTTTCGCCTGGGGGAAAAAGAACGGGGATCCCGCCAGCAGCGCGAAGGGCATCCACATAGCGGCCCGGCGCCACAAAATCTCCCTGGCCGTTGCGGCTGGGGGTAGTAACGCCGATGAGGGGCCGATTTACAAAAGAGGGTGTCCGGTTCATTCCTCTACACTACATTGACAACAAAGCTGAGAAAGTACCGCTCGCCACCATAAACCTTGACAACTCTGGCTGACTGGGGGCAACCGGTATACCCCCTGTCCTAACTTCCACCACGATAACCGTAAAAGTAGCCGGAAGCACACTAGGCAAATCCAGAGCCGCCCACAGTAAAACAGGGTAGGGTTCGAGGGATCCCGACGTGCGTTTTGATACTTATGACCCAGGTGAAGGTTTTTACGATGAGCTGTTTGTGGGGCGCGGTCGGCCTCGCCCTGAGGCGATCCCGCTGATTGAGCGCCTGCATTCGCTGGGAGAAGGAGAGCTGCAGCAGCGGCAAGCGGCGGCCCAGGCAGCCCTCTTTCAGATGGGGGTAACCTTCAACGTCTATGGCGACAGCCAGGGCACGGAGCGGATTTTCCCCTTCGACATCATTCCCCGCATCGTCTCAGCCTCTGAGTGGCAGCGGCTGGAGCAGGGCCTGAAGCAGCGCATCCATGCCCTGAACCTGTTTATCGACGACGTCTATCACGACCAGAAGATCCTCAAGGATGGGGTGATCCCTGCTGAGCTGGTCGAGACGGCCAAAGGATTCCTGCGGCCTTGTATTGGGCTCAACCCGCCGGGGAGAATTTGGTGCCACGTCACCGGCACCGACCTGGTGCGGGATCGGGACGGGACTTGGTACGTGCTGGAAGACAACCTGCGCTGCCCCTCGGGCATTTCCTATGTGCTGGAAAACCGGCGGGTGATGAAAAGCACCTTTCCCTCGCTGTTTAACACGATGGGGATCCGCCCGGTGGACGACTACCCCAGCCACTTGTTGGATACCCTCCTCAATCTGACGCCGCCGCACCTGGCCAACCCGACAGTGGTGGTGCTCACCCCCGGCATCTACAACTCCGCCTACTTCGAGCATTCTTTTCTGGCCCAGCAGATGGGGGTGGAGCTGGTGGAAGGACGGGATTTGGTGGTGGCCGATGGCTATTTGCAGATGCGCACCACCAAGGGCCTGCAACGGGTGGATGTAATCTACCGCCGCATCGACGATGACTTCATCGATCCGCTGGTCTTTCGCCCCGATTCCCTCTTGGGGGTACCCGGCCTGTTTGAGGTCTATCGCTCGGGTCGGCTGGCAATTGCCAATGCCTTGGGGACAGGAGTGGCAGACGATAAGGTCATCTACGCCTATGTGCCCCAGATGATCCGCTACTACCTGGGAGAAGAAGCGATTTTGCCCAATGTGCCCACCTACTTGTGTTGGGATCCCAAGGATCAAGCTTATGTGCTGGAGAACCTGGACAAGTTGGTGGTGAAGGCGGCCAATGAGTCGGGCGGCTACGGCATGCTGATGGGACCGCGGGCCACACCGGAGGAGCGGGCCGCTTTTGCCGAGAAAATCCGCGCCCAGCCCCGCAACTACATCGCCCAGCCCGTTGTGTGTCTTTCCCGCGTGCCCACCCTCGTGGATTGGGGAGAGGGGCTGAGGCTGGAGCCCTGCCATGTGGATCTGCGGCCCTACATCCTCTACGGCAAAGAGATCTACGTTCATCCCGGCGGCCTAACCCGCGTGGCCCTCAAAAAGGGATCCCTAGTGGTCAACTCCTCCCAAGGGGGCGGCAGCAAAGATACCTGGGTGCTCTGCGGGGATCCCCGCTGCTGAAGGGTAGGCTTAGGCCGGAGCAGCAGGGCCCGGCCATCTGGCGAAACGACGGGCGTGTTGCAGCGCCAAATCCACATAGTGCTCGGCGTGGCGGCGCAACTGCTCCACCTCTTGGTCTGTCAGGGTGCGGATGACCTTGGCCGGGATCCCGACTGCCAAAGAGCGGGGCGGCAGCGAGCGGGTGACCACCGCTCCAGCCCCGACCATGCTGCCCGCCCCGATGGTGACTCCGTTGAGGATGACGGCCCCAATCCCCACCAGGGATCCCGCCTCGATGTGGGCGCTGTGGATGACGGCCCGATGGCCGACGGTGACCTCCTCGCCGATGCAGGTCGGCTGCTCCGGATCCCCGTGCAGGATCGCCCCGTCTTGAATGTTGCTGCGGCGGCCAATCACAATCGGCGACAGATCCCCTCGCAAAATGGCCCCGTACCAGATGCTCACCCCTTCCGAGAGCTGCACATCACCAATCAGCGTGGCATTGGCGGCCACAAAGGCTGCCTGGTCGATCCCTCGCGGCTGCTGCTCCAACCCCACTCTCCAACCAGCAACAACTTCCATCAATCCTACCGCCAGTAACGGTGCGGCAATTCCCGGCTTCCCCAGTGCTCTGCACCGCCTTTGCCCCGGCAGCTGACCAGATGCAAGCATACAACAGCCGTGAAAGAGATTAACCCCCCTCTCCCTTTGGGAGAGGGGCCGGGGGTGGTCGCGTGAGCGGCGCGGAGCGCTTGGGCT
>NZ_JANSJH010000090.1:0-11322 GCF_047462495.1 Synechococcus sp. H55.2
TTTGGGAGAGGGGCCGGGGGTGGTCGCGTGAGCGGCGCGGAGCGCTTGGGCTATCCCTTTGGGAGAGGGGCCGGGGGTGAGGGGTTTCGGCTAAGCTTGGCGCTGCAGGAGCAGAGGGGGGTCAGCCGTCTGCAAAGGGCGAATGGCAAAGAAACTTTCGTAGATGCAATCGCCAACGTAATTCATTTGCAATTGCAACTTGTCGAGAAATTCGTGTAAGCCCTGCTCCATAATATCGTCAATGGTGAGATAATCCAGCTCAGAGCGCAGCCGTCCCAAAGCCCGCTCACTGGGATCCCGCCAAGTATCAGCAGGGGTTCCAGTAATCTGGTGTAGGGAGCGATCGGCGTGAATGAGACAAAACTGAATGGAGCGGGGAAATTGCCGATCCAAAATCAGGAAAGAGGCCACCTCTCTAGGGTTAATGCGGTGTTGGCGGCTGTATTTTCGATACATTTCATAAGCGCTGGCCGACTTTAGGAGAGCAATCCACTGCAATTCATCCAGGGGCGTGCCCACATCCTGTACAGAAGGCAGCAAAATAAAATACTTAACATCCAGAATGCGAGCCGTTTTGTCGGCCCGTTCCAAAAGGCGGCCGATTTGTCCAAAGTGCCACCCCTCCCCGTGGGTCATGGTGGCATCCATCACCCCAGCAAAGAGATGGCTGGCCAGCTTGACTTCCGTGAAGAAATCGTGGAGCTGGCTCAGATGCGGCCACTGTTGAGCAGCTTCCTTCACCATTAAGTAGAAGCGATTCACCCGCTCCCACATTTCCGAAGAAATGATCTCCCGCACAGAGCGGGCATTTTCCCGTGCCAGCCGCAAGCAGGAAAAAATCGAGTTGGGATAATCCCTATCAAAAGCCAGAAACTGGATCACCGTTTCCTGGGTCGCCTGGCCGTAGCGCTGGTAAAACAGCTCCTGATCCCCAGTGGTGGAGATGATGGGATCCCATTGCTGAGCTGTGCCACTAGGTGAGTCGAGGATGAGGTTTAGGTTGACATCGATAAAACGGGCAATGTTCTCGGCCCGCTCCACGTAGCGGTTGAGCCAGTAGATGGAATCGGCCACGCGACTCAACATGGTGTTGCCTCCTCTGTTGTCCTCAACCCCAACAGACGGAGCAGCCGCCGCAGCTCCACCAGCAGCACTCCTGCCACGCCGGTCAGGATCCAGCCCAGCCAGTCCGCCGCCGTGCCCAAGTAGCGCACCTCCACGCGGTGCTCCCCCGGCGGGATCCGCACTTGCAACAGCCCTGGCCCGTTGTATTCAGCAGCTCTGAACCGTCCATCAATTTGTACCCGCCAGGCGGGGTAGTAAAACGTGCGCAAGACTACAGCTTGCTCCTGACCGGTGGGGTTAAGCGCCCGAAAGCGACGGTAGCCGTAGCGCCACTCTTCCACCTGGAGCCGCGCCGCCGGATCCTCTACCTCGCCTTGCCACTGCAGCAGCGGATCCACCTGTGGGGGCGGCATGGGCAGCGTCGCCTGGCGGGGCCGGTATTCCAGCGCATCCACCAGCGCCAGCCCATCGGGAAAGCGCCAGTGCATGTGCAAGAAAGCAATGCCCGGCCGCTCTTGGGGCTCGTTGGGGAACTGCTTGGCTGCAGCGAGTTCTTGAAAAGTTTGGACAAGCGGCGGATCAAAGCCGGCTTTGGACACCAGTTGCAAGCCCTGCCAGGTTTGGACTGCCATGGCCAGGCCGAGCCCCACCAGCAAAGGGAGCCGCCAGCGCTTGTGCCCCCATCCCCACCCAGCTAGAGATCCCACTAGCCAAGGCACGGTTACCGCCGTTACCGCCATCCAGCGCCAGGAGAACTGAATCCGCCGCAGGGGCAAAACCCACTCGTAGAGCCAAGCCAGCAGATCCGTCATCATCAGCAGCGCCACCAGGCTGGCTCCCAAGCTGTAGAGCAGGGTGGCTCTGGCAAGAGATTCGGCAGCACCACTTTCCTGGCAGGAGAAACTCCTCCCCGACCGGCGGGCCAGCCAAAAAACCAGGATCCCAACCCCTCCCAGAACCGCCGCCATCCAAACCCAGTACCCCACCAGGTTGCTCTCAAACCAGTGCTCTGTCCAGCGCGGCTGCAGCTGCATGAGCCCGCTCACCATCAGGCGATGGTGGGGCGTATACTCCTCGGTAAAGTTGACAAAATCCACCTGGACATGCCGCTGATCCCAAAAGGCTGGCAGCAGATAAAACGCCGTCCACCCCAGCCCCAGCCCAAACCCCAGGTAGCAGCGCCCCACCCTGGGCCAGAAGGGATCCCTTCCCCCCAACACCCAAGGCAGAGGCAGCCAAATCAGGGTAAACACCAGCAAGGTGGGCAGGTGGGACAGCGCCAGCAGGCCATAGCTCAGGGCCAAAGCCGC
The DNA here is from genome assembly GCF_047462495.1 of Synechococcus sp. H55.2. Lineage (NCBI taxonomy): Bacteria > Bacillati > Cyanobacteriota > Cyanophyceae > Synechococcales > Synechococcaceae > Synechococcus > Synechococcus sp. H55.2. The sequence goes on from NZ_JANSJH010000090.1 coordinate 2,376, forward strand.
AACCGGCCAAAGGGCCTGCAACCGGCAGATCGTCTGCAGCGAGGCCCAGAAAATCCAGGGGGAGACGGCAATGGCCCACACTTCCCCTATGGCTCCCCGTTGGTAGATATCCACCAGCCAATAGGGGCCGGCCATGCTCAGCAGGGCCAAGACCAGCGCCAAAGCCCAAGGAAGCACCTGCCGCAGCAGAAGGTACAGCCCCAGCCCCAAGACCGCCATCGCTAGGCCCATGCTGGCCACCAAAGAGCCGAGCATGTCCAGCCCCAGGGCTCGAAAGGGCAAAGTGGCCACCATACACAGGGGCGGATAGAAGGCAAAGGTGGGGTTGCCATAGCCAAAGTTGGAATACTCCAGCCAGCGGGGGTAAAACTGCCCGCCGAAAAACTGGCGCTGATACTGGAAGGCCCAATTGAGATTGAAGTGGGTGGAATGGGTGATGGGGTAGCCCCGCTGCAGCATTGGCCAGAGCAGTGCCAGCACCCCGGCCAGCAGCGCGATCCCGATAAGCCCTCCCGGTTGGTGCAACCTCTTCAACATCTCACTGGGACGGGCTATTCTGATCGAACCCAGAAGGCCCGGAACTTCCCCCATACTTGCACAACAGGCGGATATTCTCGATCACCATCGCCTTTTCCAAGGCCTTGGCCATGTCGTACAGGGTGAGGGCAGCCACTGCAACCGCCGTCAAAGCCTCCATCTCCACTCCGGTCTGAGCTGTGGTTTTTGCCGTAGCGGTGATCAGAAAGCCGGGCAGGTGGGGATCCGGATCCAGATCCACGGTGATGCTGGTCAAGGGGAGAGGATGACACAGCGGGATCAGATCGGCAGTGCACTTGGCGGCCATGATCCCGGCCAGCCGAGCCGCTTCCACCACATTCCCTTTGGGCCCTTGACCGGCCAAAATGGCCTCTAAAGTCCTTTCTGACATGCGTACCTGCCCTTGGGCAGTGGCCAAATGGGCAGCCAGGGGCTTGTGTCCCACTTCCACCCTCTGTACCCGACCGGAAGCGTCCAGGTGGGTGAGGGTTGGGCCAACATCAGAGGTCAAATCCGACGGCACCCCAGCCTCCTGCAATCCTTGAAAGCTGCAACAGCCGGCTCAGGCTCCAGTGAAGTCGTCAAATCAGCAACCAAGCCCTCAACTTGAGAACTGTTAGTAGCGAATCCAAGCATAGGCGGCATCGGAGAGCACCGGCACCTCGGCATAGTGACCGCGCACGTTCTGCACCCAAGCATAAAGGGTGACAGCGATTACCCCAAGCAGGGCAGTGGTGGCCAAAATGCTGACAAGCGCCGCCAAACCAAGGCTGCCAAAGAGCATAGCGAACACCTGCATCAACACTTGCACCAAAAACAGGGCAATGTTGAGCAGCAGCGCCTGCATCGTGTTGAAGCGAACAAAATGGGCGACGCGGCCGTTGCGGATTACGAAAAAGAGTAGGGCAAAAAACAGCCCCATGCCCAGCCAGCCCGTGGCCAGAGGCAGCAAACGCAGCAGCGGACTAAAAATGGGGATCAAACCTGGCAGAGATTGAAACAAACCAGAGGGCACAAAGCCGAAGGGCAGAGCCGATACCAACGGCAAAAGGTAGGGAAGGGATCCCCAGAGCCGATCGATGGGAGTGATGTTGCCGCGCCAGGTCATAATCCGTCGATCCCCTTAGTGCAGTGGCCATTGAAGCAAGTTTGCCGGTCGGTGCGCTCTCGGAATCCCTAGATGGGAAGAAGAAAGCGACACCCGAGCTTTGGGCCTATTGTAGTCGATGGATTTTGGCGACTCAACACGCTCGACCGCAAGCCGGCCTCAGCTTTCGAGTGAGCAGAACAAATAATTATTGAGTGGGCAAGTGTTCACGGTGAGCATCCTCCTTCATCCGGGCTGGTATAATCGCTGGCAATTCCTTTCTCCATCACCGGTCTTTTGGGTTCTTTAAGTCTTTTTTCGGCTTCGACCATGAAGATTTCCTCCTTTCCTGTTGCCCGCCTTGTGGGAGCTTTCCTCTGGCAAGCTTGGTCTGGTCTCATCGGCTTTTTCAACGACCGCCTGCTGCCGGAGCGCTTCCACGTTCGTCCTGAGACTTTGCCGGAGGGGCTGGCCCAGCTTTGGGCCCGTTACCTGTGCTACCGGCAAGCTTCTCGTCCAGGGGCAATCCAGTTTCGCGGCTTGACGGTGGAGCCTGGACGGGATCTGCGCTCGGCTCGTCTTGAAGCTCGTCCGGTCCGCTACCGCGGCTGCCCTGTGGAGACGGTTGCCCGCTGCGGGGATCCCTCTCCTGCCGGCCAACTTCTCACTGAAAAAGCTTTTGTGCCTCCCTACTGGAGACTGCTCAATACATTGCGCTTGAAGTTGAGCCTGGCCGATATCGATCGCTATTCGGTCACCCCGGCTCTGCAGCGGGTTTACCGTGGCCAAGTGTTCTAGCGGTTTATCTCCCTACGGGTGGCTGACCCCACGGTTGAGGCGCTGCCGCTGGTAGATGTTGGGTTGACCAGCTTGTTTCTCCTGAGCAGCGGGGGGAGGAGCTCCAGATACCCGCCACCTTTAGCTAAAAGCCGCAGGAGCCCCGCTCCCTACCGCCTAGCGGTCGGAGTTGGGTAGTTTACAAGTCCTTGAGCTGCAAACAAAAAGGCTCTGAAAGACCAAGAAAAAGCTAAGGTGGTGCGGCAACGCGCCCGCATCGCGAACAGCCGGGGAGATTTTCTGCACCACCTTAGGACTCGATGGGTGCGTGAAAGCCGAGCCATCGAGGTGGAAGAGCAGGCGGTCGGCAATGGGCAGGCATCCCAAGCGGGCTCAATCCATGTTTTTCGGTCGATGCTCGAGCCAATTTTAATCGGGTTGAGCGCTGTGCTCTGGGGCGGTCTCTGGGGCTACGCCACGCTGCTGATCGTGTTGGTGAACTTCAAGGAGCAGGGATCGGTTTACGCCTACCCCATGCAAGTGGTGTTGGATCGCTTTGTGGAATCTTTGGGGCTGGACTGGCTCAAAGCTTTGCATGCCATGCAACTGAAGCCGCTGCGCCAGATCAGCTATGCCCTGTTTGGCGCTGTCACCTTAGGGGTGGTCTGGATGCTTTGGGTGTTGGGGTGAGGCAATGAACGCTGCTCAACTGGTCGCCATTCTCTCTACTGCCATTGCCACCGCCACACCGTTGGTTTTCGCCAGTGTAGGAGAAACCATCACCGAGCGAGCAGGGGTGATCAATCTCTCCGCAGAGGGGACGATCATGCTGGCTGCCATGGTTGGGTTCGCCGTGGCCAAGCTGACGGGAAGCCTGGTGTTGGGCTTTTGGGCTGCCGCTGCTGGGGCCACTTCTGTTCCGAAGGGATCTGCTGCTGTATGCCAGCTATGCGCTGATTGGGGGAACTTGGTTCTTTTTTTATCGCACCCGGCCTGGCCTGATGCTGCGGGCCATGGGAGAACAGCCGGCAGCAGCCTTTGCCCGTGGCACCGATGTCATTTTCTGGCGCTATGTCTACACCCTCGTGGGAGGATCCCTGCTGGGCTTGGCAGGAGCCGCTTTTTCGCTGGATTTCAAGGCCGGCTGGAGCCACCGACACACAGCAGGTTACGGCTGGATTGCTTTGGCCATCGTCATCTTCGGCGGCTGGAACCCCTTACGGGTGGCCTTGGGGGCCTACCTGTTCGGCATTTTGCAGTCCTTTGCCGGGGTTGCCCAGACCACCATCCGCGCCGTGCCCGCCCAAGTTTTTACGGTGGCTCCCTTTGTGTTGATGATTTTGGTGTTGGTGTTCACCTCCGGGGAATGGTGGGAGTACGGTCTGCGCGGGATCCCACCTCGGCTGCGGCGCTGGATTCAGCAGGCGGCGCGAGCCACTCCGCCGGCAGCCCTGGGACAGCCATTTGAACAAGGCTAGAGACCCGGCTCGGGGAGTCTCTGGTCAACCGGCTCAATTAAGAGAAAATCTAAGGGTGCATCCTAGAAAATAGCGTGCAGCTTTTTGAGACAGGCCTGGATCTCCGCCAGCTCGGAGGGATCCAACTTTTGGAAGCGCTCTTTCAAGTAGGCGATGTGGGCCGGAAAAATTTCCTCAAACAGTTTCTCCCCCGCCTCTGTCAGCACGACCCTGAAGCAGCGGCGGTTCTCTGGCGGCACTTGCCGGCGCACCAGCCCCTTCTGTTCCAGACGATCCACAATGCCGGTCAGTGTCCCTTTGGTAACCAGGGTTTTTTGGGCCAAGACATTCATGGTCATGCCGGGAGTGTTGCCGAGGGTCACCAACACATCAAATTGGGGGGCGGTCAGCCCCATTTGCCGAATGTGAACCCCGGCATAATTTTCAAAGGCTTGGTAGGCCCGCACCAGATCCCGCACCACCCCCAAAAAAGGCTCACGGGCCGCCAGAATTGTTCGCGTCGACGGGACGGAGGAGTCTTCAGGCTTGCGAACCTCGCTTTCCGGAACGTCAGGCAGGGCAGGGTCGACAGGAGTGGGCATAGTTGAAGATCGCTGAAGGGGACTCACCCCCAGAGGAAAGTCTCGGCTCCATGATAGCCGACTGTAGTATAGTTCTAACGCAAATTAACGATGCTTCCGGCAGCAGCTCCAACCGTATCCGCATCCAGGGGCAGGACTGAGCCAGGATGGAGGCTTTTCCGGCGGGGAGGGTCTCGACGACCTGTCGCTCACAAGGGAGCTGCTGCTGCAGAACCCAGAACTTCGTCCCACTAGCATAAGTAAAAACAGCCTAAACTGCGAGCAGCCCCCATTGATTCTGACTTTGCTATGAGAGGTGTATGACCAGGATCCCACCAAGCCCCAGAGCTGACCGGCAGTTGGCTCAAGCTGCCTACCTGGATCTGCAACTCTTTCGACTTCGGGATCCGGCCTTGTTGGGGAGATTGAGATCCCGGCAGGGTTGCAACCTGCCACAGACTGTCTGGCACCGGCCCTCTAGCTGCTGCGACCGCGGAAGCTGGATACTGATCGCGTAAGCGGGACGAAATGAACGACTTAGCAACCGGATGGCTCGAGCGCAGCAAGCGAGGTGCCCATGTTAAATGCCGCCATCACCCTCACGATCTTCCTTGGCTTTTGGGGAGTCGTGGTCAAGCGCAATCTCATTATGAAGATCCTGGCCATGGATGTCATGAGCACCGGGGTCATCGCCTTCTTCGTGATCTGGGCCGCCCGCAGCGGTGTGTTCACCCCTATCTACAAGCCCTGGCGCGAGCTGGACTATGCCGACCCCGTACCTCAGGGGATCATTCTCACGGCCATCGTCATCGGTCTGTCGGTACAAGCCCTGATGTTGGTGGGGGTGATGAAGTTGTCCCGCAACCATCCCACCCTCGAAGTGGAGAGCATCGAACAGGCGGTCGCGTCAGCGGGGCGGAGCACTTTTACCGATGACTGAGCTGACGCTAGTCTGGGTGGCGCTACCCTTTTTGTTTGCCTTTGCCACCTACTTGATGCCCGCCTTGACCCGTCCCAGCTTGGTGGGGATGGCCGCGCTGACGGTGGCCTATGCAGTGTACCAGGGGGGGTTGCCGGGAACAACTGCGGCGCCGTTAGAGCTTCAGTTGCTGGATCACTTCGGGGTGACGCTGCGGATCGACGCCAACGCAGCAGCCATGCTCTTGGCCCATGGACTGATAACGCTGGGGGTGGCGCTGTATCTGGATCGGCGCTTTGTGGGCAGCCGCTTTCTGGCCATGCAGTTGCTGATCGTCCACGGCAGCGCCAACGCCGTCGTCATCAGCGCCGACCTGATCAGTGTCTATGTTGCCCTAGAGGTGCTCAGCATTGGTGTGTTTTTGCTGCTCACCTACGGGCGCCGGGCTGAGTCCCAGCCGACGGCAGGGGATCATCGCGACCGCCAGCTTTGGGTGGGGCTGCGCTACCTGTTCATGAGCAATGTGGCCATGCTCTTCTACTTGATGGGCGCAATCCTGGTCTACGTGCGCACCGGATCCCTGGCGATGAGCAGCCTGGCCATGGCTACCCCCACGGCTTTGGCGCTGATTGCCGTGGGTCTTTTGGCCAAGGGGGCGGTCTTCGTCGCCGGCCTGTGGCTGCCCCTCACCTACATCACCGCGGATCCCGTTATCGCGGCGGTGCTCAGCGGCTTTACGACCAAAGCAGGTGCCATGGCCTTGGTGCACTGCAGCGAGGCTTCGCCGGCCTTGGCCCAGGGGTTGTCCTACTTGAGCGCCGGCTCAGCCGTTTTTGGGATCCTCCTGGCTTTGATGGCCAGCACGCCCCAGCGCCTTTTGGCCTGGAGCTCGGTCTCGCAGATGGGATTTGTAATTGCCGCCCCTCAGTGGGCAGGTTTGTACGGCCTGGCCCATGGGTTGGCAAAGCCTCTGTTGTTTGTGGGGACGGCGATAACGAGTCGCTGGCGCTGGCCGATGTTGATCTTGGGGGCGGCCTCTCTGGCAGGGGTGCCCGGCAGTTTGGGGTATGCAGCCAAGGCCCTCACCTTGTCGGCTCTGGATCCCTGGCACGAGTGGCTGCTGGTTGGGGTTACCATCGGCACCACCTGTGTGGCTGTGCGAGTGCTGCGGTCATCTCCTTCTCAAATCAGCGGGAACATCCCCTCCAGTTGGCAAGACCAGGCGGCCTTGGCCCTTTGGGGCGGCGGCTTGCTCTGGGGCTGGCTGCCGGCGGCCTACGACGTCGATAATCTCCTTAAGGCACTGCTCAGCTTGGGTGCCGGGATCCCCCTGGGCTGGTTTTGGGAGCGGATCCCTTGGCAGAGAAGGTCGGTGAATGAGGGGCTGGAGGCTGTGGTGGGCGGCTTGAGTGTGGTGTTGGTGTTGGTTTGGGTTTTGTTAGCTGGGTGGAATTATGGGACGCTACCCTGAGTTGGGCTTACTGGAAATTGGCCTGCGGCTTTTGATTTGGTTCCTGCTGACGGGCAATCTGAGCTGGGACAATGTGGCCATCGGGGTGGCGGCGACGCTGCTGCTGCCTCGTCAGGCCTCTGCGCCGGTGCGGTGGCGGGATTGGGGACGGGTGCTCAAGGAGATTGTTTTCGCCGTTCCGAAAGCTTACTGGGAGGCCTTTGAGATGATCCTCAGGCCCCACACCGTAGAGGAGGTTGTATACAAACAAACTCTCCCCAATCGTTCGGCGGGGCTGGTGTTTCTCGATATCTTTTTGATTACTTTTACGCCCAAAACCATTGTGCTCAATTGCGATGCCCAAGGCACCTACGAGGTGCATCTGCTCAAACCACGGGAGGAGGCGTGAACCTACTGCTGTTTCTGCTGACTTTGACCCTATGCCTGCCGCTGTATGCCGCCTGGCTGAAGGAGGATATTTGGCAGACGATGCTGGCTTTTGCCAGCTTATCCACCAAGACGGCCATCCTGGTTTTGGTGGTATCCGTGGTGCGGGATGACTGGATGATCGGGATCGTGGGGGTCTTGATTTTGTCGGTGGGTAACGCGGCCCTGATGCTGCTGGCCCACGTGCTCAAGCGCTTGGAAATGCTCTAAAGATATTCTTAGTCTGGGGAATATGGAAATCTTAATGGAAGCTCTCAGCTATCTTCTGTTTGGGATCGGGGTGCTGTTTTGGCTGTGGGGAACGGCGCCGCTCCTTGGGGATCGCTCGATTTTGTTTAAGCTGCACGGCCTTTCGGTGTCCGACACCCTGGGATCCATGAGCATCATACTGGGGCTGTTGCTGCGGATCCCAAGGGAGTGGCCTCTGCTGGTGTTGGCGCTGATTTCCTTGGCCATTTGGAACACCATCTTGGGCTATGTGCTGGCGTTTTGCTCGCAGCGCAAGTCCCTATAGGAGGACAGGATGGAAGAGACCTTGTTGCTGGTGATCGCCCTGCTGCTGCCCTTGACGGCAGGCTTGGTGGTGACCCAGACCAATCCCTATCATGCCTTGGTGATGCGCGGCATTCTGGGATCCATCGCTGCTCTGATCTATGCCTTGTTTGGGGCGGCGGATGTGGCGCTCACCGAGGCGCTGGTGGGCACCATGCTTTCCATTACGCTCTATGCCATCGCGGTGCGTTCCTCGTTGAGTATGCGCTTGGGCGTTCTCGAAGGCAGTCCTGTGTTGGAGGCCGGTACCTCAGCAGCACAGCAGTTGTTACAGCAGATGCGCCAAGCACTACAGCGGTACCACATGCGTTTGGAGTTGGCCGTCTATGGGAGTTCAGAGGCCTTGTTGGCTGCCCTTCACAGCCGAGAGGTGCACACCATTGCCCTTGAGCCCGATGAGGAGGTGGCAGAGTATCGCTTGGTAACGCGCGTGCCCCGCCTGCAGGCCATCTTGGCGCAACAAGCCCTGCTTTCTGAGGTCTTCTTGCCATGAGGTGGTTGTATGGGGTGGCGGTGCTGCTGGCAGCATTGCAGCTCGTGGTCGCCGATGCAGGAGCTGTTTTGCCTGCTGTTGAACCTGTATCGACTCTAGCCGGAGAAAGCGGCGTGCCCAATACGGTGACAGGTTTGATCTTGCGCAACCGCCTTTACGACACGGTTTTCGAAGTAGTTGTATTTTCCGCGGCAATTCTGGGCGCGCAATACCTGCTGGCGGATGAGCGACCGACGGCCAATGTAGCTCAATTTACCGACATTCCCTCGATCGTGCTGGCGCGGGTGGGGGCCACCATTTCTGCCCTGATTGGGGTGGAGCTGGCCATTCGGGGTCACCTGACGCCGGGTGGGGGGTTTGCCGCCGGCGTGGCGGGAGGAACGGCAATTGGCTTGGTGGCGATCACCGCCTCTTCGACCTGGATGGAGGCCATCTACAAGCGGTGGCAAGCCGCGATGTGGGAGAAGCTGTCGGTGGTGACGTTTATCGGCGTGGCTGTCATCGCCCTGGCCGGTTGGGAGCTGCCCAAGGGCGAGCTGGGATCCCTTTTCAGCGGTGGCTGGATCCCGATTCTCAATATTTTGGTGGCGATCAAGGTGGCGCTGGGATCCTGGGCGGCAATCTTAATTTTTATTCGCTACCGCGGC
>NZ_JANSJH010000091.1:0-4357 GCF_047462495.1 Synechococcus sp. H55.2
ACCATACCGCGACCACCGACATCTACAATATCAGCTTCGTCCTCAGCGTCAGCTCTTTATAAGAGTGTGGGTGTGGGCTGGGGCTGCACAATGGCCAGGGCCTCTTCCGCTTTCAGCTCGCCGCGGATCAGCTTGGAGAGAGTGTCTTGGCCGCCGGGGGTGTAGGTGATCTCGCGGGCAGCGCTGTTGAACACGTTGCGGATGGGATCCCCTTTGCTGTCCACCAGTTCCACCACCATCACATTGCGACCGGGCCTCAAGCCCTTCAAGTAAAAAGACTCCCAGCGATCCAGCAGGCCAGATTGGCCGTTGAGGGTGTAGCGGATGCGCCAATCCCGCGGCAGGTCGGTCAGCAGACTCTCGCGTACCGGGGCGTTGGCCAGCCAAAAGTCCACCAGGATCGGCTCGGCACCGTAGCTGCCGGTGGGGCGGTTGTAGGTGAGCAAAGGCAGGTGCGGCTGCGGCACGTATTCCGGCGTAGGCGCTAGCACATGGAAGCTGACTTGGGCGTAGGCCTCGGAGTTTTTAAAGCTCTCGTGCCAGGGCTTGCCGGCAAACACCCGCAGAGTATGGGATCCCGGCTCCAAATCCTCAAAAACAAGGGGAGCATCGGCATCGTAATGGGCGATGTAGGGCCGGTTGTCCAGCACTACGTGCAAATGGGGGCCGAGGCCCAGTTGCGGATCCTTAAAAAGGGGGTACCCCTGCACTGCAAAGCGAACGGTTACTTGCCGCTCCGACAACACCTCACCCGGCTTAGGGCTGAGGATCTGCACCCGCGGACGGCAGTGCTCCAAGTGGGCATCCAGCTTGGCAATCTCCGGCGGCACTGGTACCCGCTCGAGCTGAGGTAGCTGTTCCTGGGGCTGTTCAGGCGGGGATCCACCGCAAGCGACCAGCACAAGAGCTGCCACCAGAGCCATCCACCATCCCCATCTCCAGGTTCTGGCCTTTCCCGCGTGTCCTTGCATGAGCCTCACATCCCAACACTTTCGGTATCCTGCCGAGCAGCAGATAAGCCATCCCCACATTACCAGCATGTGTCCTTTGGGGAAGATCCCCTCCCCCACCCTAGAATGGGATCAGCGGTCTGGCCCAAGCGGGGTCAGGAGAACTTTTGAGGTCAGGTATGGCTTGGTTGGCGATAACGGCTTTTGCAGGCTTGGATCTAGCTCAGTGGCAGGCTTTGCTCAACAACATGGCCTTTGCTGTCTGTTTGGGGGCCATGCTGTTTTACTGGGGGGGGGCAGCGTTTCCCCAGGTGCAGCTTCTGTCTGAGCTGGGCTTGGCGGGGATGATCGGGGCAAACTTGACGATCGCCGCCCTGCTGACGGCCCGCTGGATCGATGCCGGCTATTTCCCCTTGAGTAACTTGTACGAGTCTTTGTTTTTCTTGGCCTGGGGGATCACCACCTTGCACCTGCTGGCTCTCCACTGGACTCGTAGCCGTTGGGTGGGGGTGACGACCGCCCCGCTGGCGACAGGCATTGTGGCCTTTGCCGCCCTGGCCCTGCCGGAAGATATGCAGGCGGCCCAGCCACTGGTGCCGGCTTTGCAATCCAACTGGCTGATGATGCACGTAACTGTGATGCTGCTGGCCTACGCAGCCCTCTTGGTGGGATCCCTTTTGGCCATCACTTTTCTCATCGTCACCCGCGGCCAGGAAGTTCAGTTGAAGGGCAACTCCCTCGGCCTGCAATTTCGCCCCTCTCAGCCTGCAACCCACCCGGAATGGACAGAAGCCACCCTGCCATCTCCTGCTGCAGAACTGGTCTACGCCGGGATCCGCTCCCCCCGACCGGCTGAACCTCTTCCCCAACCGGCACCCAACGAAGCGATCGCTTGGCAACGGCTGAGCCTGGCGGAAATCTTAGACAACACCAGCTACCGGCTAATCGGGCTGGGGTTCCCGCTGCTCACCATCGGCATCATTGCCGGCGCCGTCTGGGCCAACGAAGCCTGGGGTACCTACTGGAGCTGGGATCCCAAAGAAACCTGGGCTTTGATTACCTGGTTGGTCTTTGCCGCCTATTTGCACGCCCGCATCACCAAAGGCTGGCAGGGCAGGCGCCCCGCCCTCTTGGCCAGCTTGGGCTTTGGGGTGGTTTGGGTGTGTTATCTGGGGGTGAACTTTCTGGGCAAAGGCTTACACAGCTATGGCTGGTTCTTCTGAGATCTCTCGGGCCAACAAATCAACCCCCGTTTGTGGGTATTCTGGTGCTGGCAAGCCGTCGTGGATCCCTCGAAGGAGAAAATCATGCAACTGTTCAACTACCTGATCCTGTTCTCGGCCCTCCTGGGAATCGCTCTTTTTGCCATGCAAAACGCCACCCCGGTCACGATTAACTTCGCCCCCGGAGTCAGCATCGAAAGCCCGCTGGTGATTGAACTGTTGGCTTCTGCCGGGATCGGGGCCGCCCTTGCCTGGCTGTATAGCCTCTGGATGCGTGTCCAGTTCAGCATCGAAGCCCGCGAAAAAAATCGGCAACTGCAGGAGAAGGAAGTCACCATCACCGAGCTCAAGGAAATGGTGGTGGAGCTGGAAGCCAAAGTCAAGCAACTGCCCCCCAGCAAGCGCGCCGAACCCCAAGAGGACATCCAGGAGGTGAAAGAAGTGGCCACCGAGGGATCCCCTGCCTAGAACTGCCCCGTATGGATCCCGTCGATCCCCAAGCGGTTGGGGTAGAATTGAACTTCTGCTTGCTTCTCTCACCAGCTCATCACTTCCTATGCAGGTCACACAAGAAAAACGCCCTGGCAGCCGGGTTGGCCTCAAAATCGTGGTAGAAGCGGACCAGGTGAAGCGCTCCTACGAAAAAACCTTGCGCCAACTGGAGCGGAATATCCAGATCCCGGGATTTCGCAAGGGCAAGGCCCCCCGCAACCTGGTGATGCGCCAGGTGGGCCGTGAGCGCATCATGGCCAGCGCTGTGGATGACTTGATCAACGAGGCCATCCAACAGGCCTTCCAGGAAACTCAGCTCACCCCCATCAGCCGCTTCGAGCTGGATGAGGAGGTGGGGCAGCTCTTGGCCCAGTTCAACCCGGAAGCCGATTTCAGCTTCTCAGGGTATGTGGAGGTGTACCCCGAAGCCCGCGTCGGCCAATACAAAGGTCTAACCGTCACGGCCACCCGCGTCACCGTCAAGCCCGAACAGGTCGACCAGCTCATCGACCGGTGGCGGGATCAGCGGGCCACCCTCCTGCCCGTAGAAGATCGGCCCGCCCAGTTGGGGGATGTGGTGGTGATCGATTTTCAAGCTCGCGACGCCGAGGGCAATCCCCTGGAGGAGATCGCCGCCCAAGACTTTCAGTTGGAGCTCAAAGAGGAGAACTTCATCCCCGGTTTTGTGGCGGGCGTTGTCGGCATGCAGCTCGACGAAACCAAGGAGATCACAGCCACTTTCCCCGACGATTACTTCAGAGAAGAGTTGGCTGGAAAAACGGTTACCTTCACCGTCCATCTGAACGAGATCAAAGCCAAAGAGCTGCCCGAGTTGAACGATGCCTTTGTGCAGGAGATCAGCAACTTTCAGACGGTGTCCGAGCTGCGGGAACACCTGCAAAAGCGCCTCGAACAAGATGCTCTGAGACAATCTGAGGAAAACCTGGAGACGGCCATCCTCAACGCCATTTTGGAAACCACCGAGGTGGATCTGCCGGAGACCCTAGTCGAGCAAGAAACGACACAACTGCTGGCCCAAAGCCTTCAGTCGCTGCAGCAGCAGCAAGGGGTCACGCCGGGAGAGATCCGCAAGCTCTTGTCCCAAATGCCGCCCGAAACCCTTAACCAGTTGATGGAGCGCTACCGGCCCGAGGCCATCAACCGGCTGCGGCGCACCTTGGCTCTCAGTGCCATCGTCCGGCAGGAGCAGATTGCCGTAGGCCCCAACGAATTGGAAGTCGAAGTGGAAGAGGTGATGGCGGCCTATGCCCAGCAAGGGCAGAAGCTGGATCGGGAGCGAGTACGCCAAGTCGTTCACGAAGATCTTCTGACCAACAAAGTGATGGCCTGGCTGAAGGCTCAGACCACAGTCAACTGGGTCGATGGCGAGGGGAATCCCACCCAGGCGCCCACTTCTTCGGCGAGCTCAGAACAGAGGGTTACAGTGCCAGAGGCGGAGTTCGAGTCCGAGGGGCCAGAGGCAGTGGCAGCCTCTTCAGAGACGGCCACGGACGCCGACGGAGAAGCGGCAGACGAACCGACTCTAGCTGTAGAAGTATCCCCTGCCGAAACTGTCTCCGCCTCTGCGGTCGGCTCGGAACTCGAAGTGACAACCCCGGTTGAGGAGACAGCAGAAAAGCCCAAGCCAAGCAAAAAGGGCAAAAAAGGCAAGTAAGCGAACAACCAGGTCTG
>NZ_JANSJH010000091.1:4457-10890 GCF_047462495.1 Synechococcus sp. H55.2
AGCCCAAGCCAAGCAAAAAGGGCAAAAAAGGCAAGTAAGCGAACAACCAGGTCTGCGCTGGGGGGAGTATTCCGCTCAAAAGAAGGGGGACGAGGCAGCCACATCTAGTGTTCTAAGATGCAAAAAATAGATATCTGACACCGCGGACAGTGGCAGAGGGAAGCGTTTGGGGTTTATCCTATTCGCAGCATCTGCAAGAGGCCAGGCCGCCATGAAGGGAGTTGCGCGTGCAATTGGAGCGGGGGGAATGGTCGTGGCACTTGCTGGGATCCTTCCCATCAGGGTGATGGGTCAGGCAGGCTTGCCGCCGGTGCCGGTCATCCCGTCTGTTGAGGGGCCGATGGTTGAGCCGGCTCCTTCCCCTCCTGAGAGCTCGCCTTCTCTCCCTTCTCCGCCAGTAGGCCAGGATCTGCGCTACTTAGTGGGACTGTTCATCAACGAGTCTTTGGGGGCGGGCAGCCAAGCGGCTGCAGTCAGTTACCACGACCTCTACACCCGCCTCTTGGCCCGCACCTACGGGGATCCCCGTCCCCCCATCGAGGTGGAGCAGGAGTTGATCCAAGAAATCTTGCGGGAGTATGGGGATCCTGCCGATCGGTTTTGGAATGCGCAAGCTTTTAAGGACTTGCTCAACCGCCCTCGCCCGCCCGTCCAGGCGCGTGGGATCGGCCCGCGCCGGGTTTATTTGGCGGTGCCGGAGCTCACCCCTGCCACCGCTCAGCAGATCCGCCAAACCCTCTACACCCAAGACTACAGCCAGGGCATAGTTCTCGATCTGCGCGGATCCGTGGGCTATGACCCGCAAGTGGTGGCAGATGTGGCCCGCCTGTTTTTGCCCCGCTCCATTCAACCGCTGCTGATTACCGAAGACCGCTTTGGGCAGCCCACCCTCTGGAACAGCGAAAATTTGCCCATTGCCGCCGGGATCCCGCTGGCGGTTCTGGTAGATGGCAACACGCGCCAGGGGGCCACCCTCTTGGCTGCCCAGTTGGGCTCCAGCGGTAGCACCCTTATTTTGGGGCAGCCCACCCAAGGCAGCGAGCGACAAACCCGCTTCTTTGCCCTTCCCTCCGGCGCGGCGGTGGAACTGGCCGTAGCCACCTGGAAAACGGGAGATGGTCGTTCCCTAGCGCAGGGTTTGGTGCCCTTGCAAAGGGTAGAGGGAGATGAGAACGCCTGGCTGAGTGCCGCCCTGGAAGCGCTGGCCCTGCCCCCTCGCCGCCCCAGCCCCCCACCCCGCCCCACCGTACTGGTTCAAGAGGGCCGTGTCGGCCGTTTTGTCCTAGGCATGGATACCCGCAACGTCGATACCCACCTCCTGGGCAATGTGGATCAGATCCCAGCGGCCTCTGGGGCCAACGTCTTTCAGCCCAACAGCGACCTGAAGATCTTTTACCTGCAAGATTACATCCTCTTTACCTACCGCCATCCGGGCATTGTGGATAGCTTTTTTGCCAACCGCATCTACACCACCCACCCAGAAGCTATGACCGGCGAAGGGATCCGCATGGGCTCCACCTACTCCGAAGTGATCGCCGTTTATGGTGGGCCCGGCGAGAACGGCTACAACGAGGTGGTGCCCTATCCCAAGGGAAGCCGAGAATATCTGCGCGACGATCGCTACTACGTCAACTACGATGCCTTGGGCCTGGCTTTTACCTTTGCGGCGGGATCCAACCAGGTCACTGCCATTGGCCTGTTCAAACCAGGGAGCTGAAAGGGGAAGGAAAAAGTTAATCGATTGTTAACGTTTTTGTCCCAAGACCTCAACATTGCCCCGAGCAATGCGGTAAATTAGTGCAGCAGCCCCCGCAAAGGGGATTTTTTGTGCCATCCACGGACTGTAGGAGAAGCTCTTGGCAAACGTTGTGGTTGTCGGTGCCCAGTGGGGCGACGAAGGAAAAGGCAAGATCACCGACCTCCTCAGTGAAAAGGCGCATGTGGTCGTCCGCTATCAAGGTGGGGTGAATGCAGGACATACCCTGGTGGTGGGGGGCCAAACCTTCAAGTTGCACCTGATCCCCTCCGGCATCCTCTACCCCGACAAACGCTGCATCATCGCCAGCGGCACGGTGATCGATCCTGAGGTGTTGCTGGCGGAGATCGACCAACTGCACCAACTGGGGATCTCCACCCACAACCTGTACATCGCCGAAACCGCCCACGTGACCCTGCCCTACCATCGTGTCATCGACGTGGCCGAGGAAGAGCGGCGCGGCATCTATAAGCTGGGCACCACCGGACGAGGCATTGGCCCCACCTATGCCGACAAGGCCGAGCGCATGGGCATCCGCGTCGTGGACTTGATGTACCCCGATCAACTGCGGGAACGCCTCAGTTGGGCCATTCCCTACAAGAACGTTTTGCTGGAAAAAATCTACAACCTGCCCCCGCTGGATCCCGAGCCGATCATCCAGCAATACCTGGCCTACGCCGAGCGGCTGCGTCCCTACGTTACCGACGCCGCCCTGCTGCTCACCCAAGCCATCGAAGATCGGGAGAACATCTTGTTTGAAGGGGCTCAAGGCACCCTGCTGGATCTCGACTACGGCACCTACCCCTACGTCACCTCCTCCCATCCCATTGCCGGTGGCGCTTGTATTGGCGCCGGGATCGGCCCCACCAGCATTGACCGGGTGATCGGGGTGGCCAAAGCCTATACCACCCGCGTTGGGGAAGGCCCTTTTCCCACCGAGCTCAAAGATGAGATCGGGGCGTACCTGGGGGCAACCGGCGCCGAATTTGGCACCACCACCGGACGACAACGGCGCTGCGGCTGGTTCGATGGCGTGATCGGGCGCTATGCGGTGCGGATCAATGGCTTGGATTGCCTGGCCATCACCAAGCTGGATGTGCTGGACGGCTTGGATGAGATCAAGGTGTGCGTGGCCTATGAGTACCAGGGGCGGGAGATCCGTCACTTCCCCAGCGATGCCCGTGTCTTTGCCCAGTGCAAGCCCATCTACGAAACCCTGCCCGGCTGGAAGTGCTCCACCAAAGACTGCCGCTCCATCCAAGACCTGCCCCCCGAAGCCCATGATTACCTGAAGTTTTTGGCGCAGTTGATGCAGGTGCCGATTGCCATTGTTTCGCTGGGGGCCAGCCGCGAGCAGACGATTATTGTCGAAGATCCCATCCACGGCCCCAAACGTGCTCTTCTCTATCCCAACGGTGGCAAGCGCATCCACGCCCTCATGCCCGATTGAGGGAACTTGATATAACTACAAATCAAAAGTTGTTTCCTCTGGATTTTGAACTTTGTCTTGAGCTAGGTTTGCTTCTCGCTGCTGCAGTTGGCGGATTTGGGAGCGCACGTGGAGGGCAACTTGCAAAGCGGCGTCCAAAAGCCGCCCCTGCTCACCGGCCTGCTCCCTCACCTGCAGGGCGGTCAAAGCCGCCAGATTATCTCCGAAAAGCTCACTCTGCTGCTCGATCAGATCCTCGTTTTGCCGCAAAATCCGCTCCGTTTTCAAAGCGCGGATCAGATCTGTCCGCGTCAGCTTCAAAGCCTCGATTACTTCAGCCCGCTGGGCCAGCTTGACCTCGGGGTTGCCGGCTTCCACCAATTGGTCGTTGAGGTGGATGGCTTGGATGATCCGGTTGTAGCGATCTACTTCCTCCAGCAAGTTCAACAGCAGCGGCAGGCGGCGGCTGCGGAAAATCCAATAGGCTTGGCCCAAAGCGGCAATGGCTGCCAGGATCCCCCATTCCACCAGCCAAGTGCGCCAACTGCTGTACAGGCCGGGGATCCAGATCCGCCCCAGCAAGGTCAGCAGGGATCCCCCTGTCCAAAAGGTCAAGAAACGGCAGCAGAGATCCAGCACCAACAACAGGCGCAGCAGATCCCAGAAGGCGGAGAACTGGCGCAGCCAGTCTTTCCAGCGGCGGACGGGCCGAGGTCGGTACAGCCAAGCTACGGGCACCCCAGAAAGACTTTGCACTTGAAAAGGAGAAATGACCAGCTCCTGTAAATCCCGCCGCATCGCCATTGCCGAGTGTTACAAATTTCTCCCATTTTACTGAGACTGTTCTCCGGAAGGAGACTACCGGCAAATCTGGGTAAGATTAAGATCTGCTCTGCTATTTGGGTCTTCACGACCTTGTGCCGGCAGCAGGTGGGGATCGGCTTGCGGAGCAACAACGGGTACAGCTTTGGGAAAGAGGAGACAAACAGGGTGAGCAGTCAACTGCGCCAACTGAAGGCCCATCTCGCTGAACCGGAAAACTTTGCCCTCTACGGGCAGGTGATCTATCCTACTCCTGACGACAAACCCTTCGACGGCCAAGATGCCCAGTTGGTTTTGAATCAGGGGCAACCCCGCTTCTACCTCATGCGCTTGCCCCGCCGTGGCCTTCGGTTCACCCAAATAACTCACCACACCCGTTGCACCCAGTGTCTGGGATCCCTGCACAGCAAGGAGTGGTTTATCGCCGTCGCGCCGCCTGCCGACGAGCTGCAAGTGGATGAGATTCAAGCTTTTCGGGTGCCCGGCGACCGCTTTATCAAACTGGAAATGGGCACCTGGCATGCCGGCCCCTACTTCGACCACGAGGAGTTTATCGATTTCTACAACCTGGAGCTGGCCGACACCAACCTCACCGACCACGAGACAATCAACCTGCTCCAGACTTACAATCTGGAGTTTCAGATCATCCCTTGAGAAAGGGATCCCTTCAGGCAGATGATGGGCAAATCATGTCAACGTGAGCAGT
Source organism: Synechococcus sp. H55.2 (assembly GCF_047462495.1). Lineage (NCBI taxonomy): Bacteria > Bacillati > Cyanobacteriota > Cyanophyceae > Synechococcales > Synechococcaceae > Synechococcus > Synechococcus sp. H55.2. Next base: position 9,171 of record NZ_JANSJH010000091.1, read on the forward strand.
CCGATTCAGCGGCAAAAAGCAGATTCATCCACGCAATCTTTACGCTTGGGCGCAGAAAAAGGTACGCGGATCCGTCGCAGCACTAATGGTGGCGATGGAGAATGAACTTAGGCTCTATCTCTAGTGGGTGGGGCCTAGTTGGGTCGGCATTCCTTGCCCTGTTCTCAGGTTCTGCTCTTGTCGGCACAAGCCCTGGCACGGCGACCGGTTTGGCCAGGTGATAAAACAGGGTCAAGCTCGGTACTGTTTTGGAGATCTGCTGCGATGGCTACACTCCAACCCACCCAATTGACCCGCCAGCTCTCGGGGGCCCTGGCCCTGTTCCTGTGCCTGGGGCTGCTGTCTGCCTGCGACGAGGGTAGCAGCAGCACCGTCAGTCCCCCCAGCCTCACGCCCACTCCCACCCCCGCCAGTCGGTAAGCCTACAGGATCTTGCATGCCTTGGCAGCGGCTGCCCAGTTTGCAGCAAGTCTGGGCAGGGGTGGTTTTGAGTCTGCTCTGCCTTGTTCTGTTGGCCGCCTGCGGCGGCAGGGGGGAGGGATCCCTTACTGCGGTGGGGCCCCCGCCGGCGGGGGAGCTGCCCATCGCCAGCTTCATGTGCCAGTTGGATCGCCAGACCCGCACCTTTGCCGGCCCCATCTATGCCGAGCAGCCGCAAGTTGCCACTTGTGATCCCGGTCGCCTCACCCCGGCAGCAGCCCAGAAGATGATGGATCGGCTGAACTTTCTGCGGCTGTTGCACGAGTTGCCGCCGGTGGAGCTCAATCCCGAGTTCTTGGAGGCCGCTCAGCAAGCGGCGCTGCTGCAGGTGGCCAATGGCGCCCTCAGCCACGAGCCACCCCCCTCTTGGCGTTGCTTCACTCCTGCCGGGGCGGCGGGATCCCGCTTTGGTAACTTAGCGATCGGCCCGATTCTGGAGCTGAACGGCCCCGACCCAGGGCGGGTGCTGGCGCGCCAGGTGGACATCTACTTTGCCGAGCCGGGCCGGGAAAACTTCGTGGACGTGGGGCATCGCCGCTGGAACCTCTATCCCCAATATGCCCAAGGCGCCTACGGCATCGTCTTTGACCCGCGGGCCGGACGGGTGACCCAGGCCAATGCCAATTGGATCTTCGGTTTTGACGAGTCGGTGCCGGATCCAGAGTTTATTGCCTTCCCGGAGAGGGACGGCTATCTCTACCGTCTGGAGGGATTTTCCGGCCAGCCCTTATCTGCCTACCGCTGGTCTTTCTCGCTGCCCAGCCGCGGCGGCCTGTCTGACCTCAGCCAAGCCCAAATCCGCATCACCGATGCCCTCACCGGCGAACTGGTGCCTGTTGGAGATATCCGGGTTGGGGATCCCGCCTTTGGCCTGGAAACCCTCACCTACTCGGTGGGATCCGTTCAGCCCAATCGCCCCTATCTCTTTGAGATCAGCGGCATCCGCCTCAAGGGTGGGCCGCCGCGCACCTATCGCTACACCACCACCCTCTACGACTGCGACCCTCAGGCTCCGCCAAGGCCCGCACCCCTGACCGAAGGGCTGGGGATCCCACCCCGTCTGCTCTGGCAGATGGAGCCTTTCAACTCTGCCAACCCTCTCAACAACTACAGTCATTTCAAATAGTCGTGAAACAGTTCGTCGCGCCGTTATTGCTACGCAATGCTGTCGCAGGTCGCCGCTCTAACTCCCCTCTCCCTTTGGGAGAGGGGCCGGGGGTGAGGGTGGGAGAGGGGCCGG
>NZ_JANSJH010000092.1:0-10646 GCF_047462495.1 Synechococcus sp. H55.2
GTCGCTCTCGGCCCTGTCTGGCCTGTCCAATCAGGGTTCATGCTGATCCCCGTGAGCAGGAAGTTTCAACCTTCAGCAAATCTTTAGAGAAGTCGGAAGTGTTTTTGCCGGGTGAGTTGTTTAGAATGCGCTCATCCTTGCTGAGGTATGCAATGCTACGCCAGTTAGAGCGGATCCTGAAGCTGGACGTGCTGCTGCGCTCTGAGCAGCGGCAGACAGCCGCTTCGCTGGCTGAGGCTTTGGAGGTGAGCGAACGGACTGTTCGAGCAGACATCAGCTTCTTGAAGGATCGCTTTCAAGCCCCCATCAAAGTCAGCCGCGAAAAGGGATATCACTACACCGATCGGGAATGGCGCCTGCCGACGATACCCCTCACCAAGGGGGAACTGTTTGCCCTGACTTTGGGAGCGAGAATGCTGGAAGCCTACGCAGGATCGGCCTATGCCCCGCAGTTGCGCTCGGCGATTGGGCGGTTGGCGCAACGGCTTCCGGAGCAGGAGTGGCTGGATCTCCAGCAGCTAGCCGATGAGCGTCTCATCTTTCGGGCGGGGGCGGAAACCCATCTGGACTGGGAGATTTGGCAACAGTTGGAGGACGCCTGTCGGGAAAAAAGACGAGTGTGGATGCGCTATCGCACCGCCAGTCGAGGCGATCAGGTGTCGGAACGGAAGTTGGATCCCTATCTCTTGCACATCTACCGCGGCACCAATCCCTACGTGATTGGCTGGTGTCACAAAAGACAAGAGGTGCGCTGGTTCCGAGTGGACAGGATTCTGGCTCTCAAAACCTTGGCGGACACTTTTGAGATAGATCCCAACTTCGATGCTAAAGCCTATCTGGCAATGATTTTTCAGCATGAGGCGGGCGGGATCCCTCGCCAGGTGGGGATTTGGTTTGATGCCCAAACGGCACCCTTCATTCGGGAGCGGCGCTGGCATCCAACCCAAGTCATCGAAGAAAACCCAGACGGATCCCTGGTTCTGCGCATAACCGTGCAGGGGATGAATGACGTCAAGCGCTGGGTGTTGGGCTATGGCAGAGGAGCCAGAGTGCTGGAGCCCCCGGAGTTGGTGGACATGATGCGGCAAGAGATCTGCGAAATGAGTCAGCGCTACACCGACAAGGAGCCGTCGCCATGAATAAGTTTTGGGCCAAGACCGGACAGGGACAGTTGCGAGAAGATGGCCGACCTCTATACCATCCCGTCCTCTGCCACCTAGCCGATACGGCAGCCGTGGCCATCGAGATCGTGCAAACCTACCTCAGCCCCCTTGCCCGTCAGCAGCTCTCGGCAGGGTTGGGGCTGGAAGGGGATCCCTTAGCTCGCTTTTGCGGGTTCATGGCAGGCTGCCACGACCTGGGCAAGGTCAGTCCTGCCTTTCAGTTTCAAGTTGGCGAAGTGGGAAAAGCCCTGGTGGGATCCCGTCTCTACGATCTGTGGCGCAGCTATCCCAACACCGGCCAACCAACTCCTCACGGAACAGTGACCGCCGCAACCCTGCCCAGCTTTCTGGAAGAGCTGGAACTGCCAAAGAAACTGGCCCAAAAATTGTCAGCTATTGTCGGCGGTCATCATGGCTTTTTCCCGGGACTTCAGGATATTCAAAGTCTCTCCCCCGACGATGTCGGTCGAGGGGAGTGGATCCCATTTCGTCGAGAGATTTTCCAGCAACTACAAAGTTTTGTTGGGCTGAAAAGAGAAGGGATCCCCACCCGCTGCGACAATGCCGCCGCCATGATCTTGGCCGGCCTGACAACCGTTGCGGACTGGATTGCCTCGAATGCGGAGAGTTTTCCCTACGCCAACGACGAGCCCTTTGAGACCTACGCTCAGGGGATACCTGAAAAAGCCCGGCAAGCCCTGAAGGTCCAAGGCTGGGTTGCGCCCCCACAGGCAGCCCTCTTACTTTTGAGGCTCTCTTTGACTTCATCAGCGAACCGCGACCGCTGCAATCGGCAGCCATTGCCCTGAAGGACAGGCTGGCTCCACCCTGCTTGGTCATTGTCGAGGCCGCCATGGGGGAGGGCAAAACCGAGGCGGCGCTCTACCTGGCCGACCACCTGCAGCACCAAAGCGGAGCCGGCGGCTTCTACATCGGCTTGCCTACCCAGGCAACCAGCAACGCCATGTTCGAGCGCGTCAAGTCATTTTTGCAAAAGCGCTATCCCGATACCATCGTGAACCTAACCCTCAGCCATGGGGCAGCAGCTCTCAAAGAAGATTACCTAGAGACTGTCTGCCGCCTAGATCAGGTTTACGACCAGGAGGGCAAGGGGGTTTTTGCCAGCGAGTGGCACACTGCCCGCAAGCGAACGCTGCTCAGTCCCTACGGGGTGGGCACCCTTGATCAAGCCCTAATGGGTGCAGTACGGGCTCGCCACCAGTTTGTCCGGCTGTTTGGTCTGGCAGGCCGCACCATCATCCTGGACGAGATCCACGCCTACGACCTCTACACCAGCACTCTGCTAGAGCGGTTCCTGGAATGGGCAGCCGTTTTGGGATCCCCCGTGATCGCCCTCTCGGCCACCCTGCCCGCCGGTACCCGCCAGCGATTGCTGGCTGCCTATGCCAGGGGCTGTGGACAGCCCCCGCCCGAACTGCCTGCCGCCCCTTACCCTCGCATCACTGCTTTAGCTTCTGGAGCCGCCCTAGCTCAGCCTTTTGCTCCTTCCGAGCACGTGCGCCGTCAACTAGGGATCCGCTGGGTTCAGGATGACCAATGGCCCGCAGAACTCCGGCAAGTGCTTTCCAAAGGGGGTGGGTGCGTTGCTGTTATCTGCTCAACGGTTGATCGCGCCCAGCAAGTGTTTAAGCATCTCCAAAATGATTTTCCGCCGGAAGAATTGGGTTTATTTCACGGGCGCTTTTTGTTCAAAGATCGAGAGCAGATTGAGAAAGAATGCTTAGAGAAATTTGGCAAAAAAGGACATCGACGTCCCTCTCACTTTGTTTTGATAGCAACTCAGGTCATTGAGCAAAGCCTAGATGTTGACTTTGACTTAATGATTAGCGACCTAGCTCCCATTGATCTTCTTCTACAACGCTCTGGGCGACTCCACCGCCATCGGTGGGATAAGCGACCACCTGAGCTGTCTGCTCCCTACTTGTGGATAGTGAAACCAGAGCTGGACGCTGAGGGCAGAGGTAATTTTCGGGAGAGTAGCTCTATCTACGATCAGCACATTCTCCTACGCAGTTGGTTGACTCTGAGACAGCGCCAAAACGTGCAACTACCTGAAGAAATTGACGACTTAATTGAATCAGTATATGACCTGGAGAGACCTACCCCCGAAAACTTAGAGCCAGTTCATTCCAAAGATTGGAACGACTCTTTGGAAAAGTACAAAGTTGAAGAAGAGGATGCTAAAAGATCTCGAGCTAATGAAGTAAAGATCCCACTGCCACATGCTGATGTGAGGCCCGAACAGTTTACCTACCTAAAAAAAGAGGATGACGAAAGCACTATCGCTGCCGTTACCAGACTTGGGCAGCCTTCAGTAGTAACAATTTTCTTGCAACAAGGGAAGAGCAGTTTAGTCTTTCCCGGCTCTCACGATCCAGTGGATCTAGAAACTGAGCCCAGCTTGCCGATGATTCGTAAGTTACTGGCCCACAGTGTTCGCATTGCTTCCCGCCAGGAGCTTGTAAAGGAGCTGCTGAGGCGGGAGAACCCCAAAACTTGGACATCTGCTCTGCTGCGTAACTGTCGCTACGTTGTCTTGAACGCCGAAGGGTGGGCCCAGATTGGCAACTGGCGGCTACGGTTGGATCCTAACTTAGGGATCGTGATCGAGAAGGTTGACAGCTAACGTTGGGGAGGAGCTCATGGAGAGCCAATCCTTTAATCTCACCAGAGAAAAGTGGATCCCTGTACTCGATCCCGATTTTCGGATCCAAGAGTTGTCTTTAGTTGAGTTGTTTAGAGAGTGGGAAAGCCTAAAAGAGATTCGAGGAGATAATCCGCCTACCACTTTAGCCCTCTACCGTTTTCTACTGGCAATTATGCACCGAGCCTATCTTGGGCCGACAGATACAGATCACTGGAAGGAAATCTTTCAAGACAATGGAAAGAGAGTTGTTGAGTACTTGCAGGGTAGTCAAAATTGTTTTGACCTATTCCATCCCACTCACCCCTTCATGCAGGATCCAGCTTTACCTATAGAAAGAGCCGTGCCTGTCTACGCCATCCATACCATGAGCACCTCTGAAGTATTCTCTCATGAACACGAATGGAGCGGCTACAGCATCTCCTTGCCGGAAGCTGCTCGACTATTGGTGCGTCTACAGGGAGTCGATATCACTAGCCTAAGGGCATTTTATGTCGGGCAAGACAGTGGCAATCGCTCTGCTGTAAACACTCCGACTATGAATGTTGCCAATGTCCTTTTAAAAGGAAGAACCTTAAAAGAGACGCTGATGCTGAACTTGATGCAGTATAGCCCAGAGAATGAGATACCGAGTGTGGTAGCTGGAGAAGATGTACCCACCTGGGAAACCGAAGTTGGCTACACTGGCCAACCGAAAAAAGAAATCCCTGCGGGATACATCCACTACTTAACCTTTCCCTGGCGGCGGCTGCGGCTGTTTTCAGAAGCTGGGCGAGTGCAGCAATTGGCTATCACTATGGGCAACTCCCTACCCGAGGGTGTAGAGGCCCGGCAGTGGGAATGTAGCGTTGCCTATAAAGAAGGTAAACCAGTGCGTCTATCTTTACACAGACAGTTGTGGCGGGATGCGGACAGTTTTCTCTTGACGGCTGGCAAGCAAACCCGTCCTCGGATTGTGGACTGGCTAGCTGAGCTCAAGTCAGAAGAATTGGTCAATAATTTGGTTGTATTTGAAGTGTTGGGTATGAGCGCTGACCAGGCTAAACCTTTAGGATGGAGTTCGGCTCGATTTTCAGTTCCAATACAGTTTGTTACAGATTTGGAGTTGGCGCAGAGCTTAAAAAGCGCTATTGGAATTGCCGAGAACCATCAACAAATCTTTCGATCTTTTAAAGGCAGCCCCTACTTTTCTCTGGCAGAGGTTCTCAAAAACGAAGAGACTGAGAATCTATCCAAGAAGCTATCCAAAGCTTTAGATGGAGAGTCTCGCTACTGGACAATTCTAGACCAAGCTTTCTCAAGGCTACTTCATGATTTACCCCAAGATAACCAAACTGGAGCTGATGGCATTACCCGCTATGGACTTACCACTCTACCTGCCTGGATTAAGACTGTACAAGATGCCGCTCGGAGAGCCTTCACCGAATCCATTGAGTCTATTCGCAATCATCAGGCCAGAGCAGCTGCCTTGCGCACACTGGAGTGGAAACTAGCAGAGCTTCGCGCCGACCCAAGGGAAAAGAAAGCTCAAAAACAAAAAACAGCTAAGAAAAAGCAGAAGAAGGAGCAAGCCGTTGTCCAATAGGAGTCTAAGTTATGGCTACAACTCAAATCTCTTCTCATAATCGACTAGAACGAGCAAAAAAGTTCTTACAGGAAATTAAGGATCGCCTTAAAAACGACACCGGCGCCAAAGTTGCCTTCAAGCGGGCACTTTCCGGCAAGCACCACCACTTACGAAAAATTTACCCCTTTGTACTGCCCTATTTGCAAGGGATCCCCGAACAAGAACAGGATATCTGGATCTTTGTGGCGTGTCTCTCTGTTTACCATGATCAAGATGCAGAACCGGATGCCGGTAACTTTGCGAAAAGCTGTCGGGAACTGCAAGACAGCACTGAATCTAAAGGCCCAGAACGAAGGTTTAGAGCTCTTCTGGAGACCGATCTTGACTATATCGAATATCCAATCACAGCTCTAGTGCGACAGATGAAGAGCAAAAAGGAGAGGAGGATTTCTGTTTACTACCCACGTTTGATCGTTGACCTTTGCTTATGGAACCACCCCGATCAAGTTGTTCAAGATAAATGGGCTAGAACTTTTTGGCAATCACCTTCTTCTGGATCTGCAAGGTCAGAAGAAACTGATAATGTAAGTTTCGAGGTCTCCGATGACTTCAAAGAGGATGTAGGCTGAGAGGCACTTGCCTCTGTTTAAGCTAGCAGACTTGTTCCGACACCATACCTTAGAGGAGAAATAGCCATGCGAATGGAAATTCATTTGATTCAAAGTTTCCCTCCTGCCAACCTAAACCGCGATGAAAATGGCATGCCCAAATCTACGATATTCGGCGGTCGTCCGCGAGCGCGAATCTCTAGCCAGTGCCAGAAGCGGGCAGCGCGAAAATACTATTACCAATATGCCAAGCTAGACCCGGCTCACTTTGCCGATCGCTCTCGTAACTGGATCCCTGAGTTGAAATCTAAGCTTGTGAAGGCAGGGATCCCTGATGAGCAAGCTGAGCTGGTTGCTCGGCTGGCCTTAGAGGAAGGGCTTAAGCTCAAGTTTAATGATAAGAACGAAGCCACCACTATTATATTTTTGGGTAAGACAGAACTTGATGCAATTGCCGAAATCCTAATCAAAAACTGGTCTGCCATCGAATCCAGCTTACGAGAGGAAAAGCCTAAGCTTCCCCAAAAGGATCCCAACATAGCCAAGGCGATCGAGAAAGCTTTGGTTGATACAGGAAAACCGGGTGATGTGGCTTTGTTCGGTCGGATGATGGCCTCGCTACCCACAGTCAATGTCGATGCTGCCGTTCAAGTGGCCCATGCAACTAGTATTAATGTCCTGCAACAAGAATTCGACTTCTTCACAGCCGTAGACGACCTGGGCAGTAGTGAGGACACCGGAGCCGACCACATGGGCGAGACGGGGTACAACAGCTCTACCTACTACCGCTTTGCTGTTCTCGATAAGGAGCAGTTGGTTGAAAATCTAGGTGGAACTGAACATCTAGGATCCATTATCAAGGCTTTTGCTACGGCTTTCATTCATGCTGTGCCCAGCGGACATCAAAACGGATTTGCCGCCCACACTCGGCCAGCATTGGTGATGGTGGTAGTTCGAGAAGGGCAGCCTATTTCCTTGGTGGATGCCTTTGAAAACCCGGTTGCTCCTAGTGGAGGATTTAGCCTACTGGAAAATGCCGTTAAAGCTTTAGATGAGTATTGGGGATCACTTATCAAGATGTATGGAGAAGCTGATGTGCAGTATAAGGGCGTTGTTGCCCTTGATAGGCTAGCCGAGAGACTTAACGTACTCAAATCTAGCAAGAAAGATTCTGTAGAAGAGCTCTTAAATAGTGCTCTCAAAGCTCTTGGCGTGGCCAACAACGGCAAAGGAGCTTAGATCATGACTACGCTTCTCATGCGATTGCGGGCCCCGATGATGAGCTGGGGCGACCACAGCCAGTTTGATTATCGCGATAGCCGTCGTGAGCCTACAAAGTCGGCTGTCATCGGGATCCTCTGCGCGGCACTGGGTCGCCCTCGTTGGGAACCTGTTGATGATCTAGCTGCCCTCAGAATGGGGGTGCGAGTGAATAAGGAAGGGATCCTTCGCAAAGACTTCCACACAGTGCAAAACAATATGCACGATAGGCGTAAAGCGGAAACGACGCTTAGTGAGCGCTACTACGTAGCGGATGGGGATTACCTGGTGGGATTGGAAGGGGATTTTAATTTGCTGAGAATCTTGGATCAAGCTTTGCAAAAACCTCACTGGCAAGTGTTTCTAGGACGGAAGAGTTTTATTCCCAGCCGCCCTTTGCGATTGGGGCTTGTGGAGCAGCCCTTGCTGGAAGCTTTGCGTCAGCACCCTTACGAGTGTTCTAGACGCGAGCAGTGTCCCTCTCAACTTCGCTTTGTTTTGGAGGTTCCTGAGAGCTTAGATGTGCGCCAAGATGTGCCTTTGAGCTGGCAGCCACGGCGTTTCGGTTGCCGGGCTGTGAAGACAGAATACTATAAACTCCCGGAGGTGATATGTATCTTTCCCGGCTGATCCTCAACGAGCGACAGATTTTGGTGCAGCGAGAGCTCAGTAATGCTCACGCTTTGCACCAGCGAATTATGCATGGTTTTCCCGATCAACCCACCAAAACCCCTCGCTCCGATTGGCATATTCTTTACCGTCAAGAACCCGATGGCTGCACTCTCCTGGTACAATCAGCCATTCAACCAGATTGGTCTCGCTTGCCCCAGGGTTATGTCCAAAGGGATCCGGAAGTCAAAATCTTTGACCTAAAGCCAGAAGTTCTAAGTAAGGGAAGATGCTTTCAGTTTCGACTTCGAGCAAATCCCAGCAAGCGAGATAGGAAGACCCACAAGATTATTGGCTTTTTTCGCTCTGAGGATCAACTGGAATGGCTCCGCCGCCAGGGCCAGCAGCATGGGTTTGAGGTGTTGGCTGCAGAAGGGATCCCATCGCCGCAAATATTTGGGATCAAAAAGGGGCTCTCCGGGCCAGTTCGTATCCACACCGTTTTGTTCCAGGGCATATTGCGGGTAACTGATGCTGAAGCTTTGGTCAAAGCAGTGCAACAAGGAATTGGGCGAGGGCGCTCCTACGGCTGCGGACTCCTATCACTTAGCAAGATCAGCTACTTTCCCTATTAGTTTTGCCTTCTAAAGGAGAGTATCTTATGAGCACAAAGACAACTGCGAAAAGTTTACGTTCTATCCCAAAGGTTCGAGATAGCATAAGCTTCGTCTATGTGGAACGGTGCCGAATTGAGCAAGATGCTAAAGCTGTTGCCGTTTTGCAAGAAGATGGCAGATATATAATCCCTTGTGCCAGCTTGACAACTTTAATGCTAGGCCCCGGAACGGCAATTACTCACGCTGCTATTAAGAACTTGGCCGATGGCCTCTGCTCAGTCCAGTGGGTTGGCGAAGATGGGCTACGCTTCTATGCCAGCGGATCCCATCCTTCTAGCAGCGTGGAAAGGCTTTATCACCAGGCCAAACTCTGGGCAGATCCCGTCCAGCATATGGAAGTGGTTCGGCGTATGTATTCCTTTCGCTTTCCCGAACCTTTAAAAGAAGGGCTAACCCTTGAGCAGATTCGTGGCCTAGAGGGAGTGCGAGTGCGAACTGTTTACAATCGCCTGAGCAAGGAAACAGGGGTAAAGTGGAAAGGACGCTCCTATAAGCTCAAGGAATGGGAATGTGCTGATCCCGTTAATCGAGCTCTTTCTGTTGCCAATACTTGCCTCTACTCTGTTTGCCAGGCAGCGCTCAATGCCGTAGGCTATTCAACTGCGCTGGGATTTATTCACATAGGCAAGCCCTTATCTTTTGTTTATGATGTTGCCGATCTCTACAAAACAGAGATCACTATTCCTGCTGCCTTCAAGGCTGCCGCTGAATTGATGCCAAACTTTGAGTCGAGAACCAGGCAACTGTGTCGAGAAAAGTTTGTAGAGCATCGGTTGATGCAGAGAATCATAGACGATGTTGACGCCATCCTCGGCTTCAGAGCTACTCAGGACGAGTCTAGCCCTTTGGGTGCTCTTTGGGATAACGAGAAGGGAGCTGTTGAGGGGGGAGTGAGCTACGGAGAAGATCTAGATGAGGCAACGCCGGACTAATGGTGGTTTTCATCTTGGAGAATGTCCCAGCAAGTTTGAGGGGAGACCTAAGCCGCTGGCTGTTTGAGATCAAGGCGGGGGTCTTTGTCGGTCGCGTCTCGGCTCTGGTTCGAGAAGAACTGTGGGCGCGGGTGACCAGCAAAATCGGCGACGGCTCTGCACTGATGGTCTATTCCATCAACTCAGAGCAGGGATTCTGGGCCAGAAGCATCGGGGATCCCTCGCGGCAGCTAGTAGACATAGAAGGGGTGCTGCTGGTCAAAACCTACTAAAATCGGCAAAAATCGAAGTGTTGTCCCCACACCCGTGGGGGTGAACCGAGCGCGACGGTTCACGTGGTCAGACCGATTGGCAGTTGTCCCCACACCCGTGGGGGTGAACCAATCCCCCCACCTTGACCGCCCCTGGATAGGCAAGTTGTCCCCACACCCGTGGGGGTGAACCAAGGTTTCCGGGTGGTGTTCCCTGCATCTCTCTCTCCGTTGTCCCCACACCCGTGGGGGTGAACCGTAAGGTAGACACCAACCACCAGGCCCCCGCCCCGTTGTCCCCACACCCGTGGGGGTGAACCGGACGTAGAGCTACTCCTGCGGGGGTGGCTCTGCAAGTTGTCCCCACACCCGTGGGGGTGAACCGTTGGCAAACGTCACCTGGGCCGGCGACACCATCCGTTGTCCCCACACCCGTGGGGGTGAACCGCGCCCGTTGCGACGCAAAACACAGCGCTGGGCAGTTGTCCCCACACCCGTGGGGGTGAACCGCTAGGCAGGGAGAGGGAGAGGACAGAGGGAAGACAGTTGTCCCCACACCCGTGGGGGTGAACCGTTACCCTGCGCCGGGCCCAGGCCGATACCGACGCCGTTGTCCCCACACCCGTGGGGGTGAACCGATTCTGTGGCCAGTGCCTCACTGTCCATCAACCCGTTGTCCCCACACCCGTGGGGGTGAACCGTAAGGTTGCATGGCGCACCTCAATCACTACATCCGTTGTCCCCACACCCGTGGGGGTGAACCGACTGTGCCACCACGCCCCGACACACCCAAACCCGTTGTCCCCACACCCGTGGGGGTGAACCGAGCGGGGGCCAGCCCCTGAGCCCGCGCCAGTCCGTTGTCCCCACACCCGTGGGGGTGAACCAGAAGAGAGCCTTGGCTAGCCTGACTA
>NZ_JANSJH010000093.1:0-10574 GCF_047462495.1 Synechococcus sp. H55.2
GTTAAGCTCAGTTGTTTGAATGCACTTAGGCGAGACGATTCTCCAGTGCTTTGGGCCGCTGCAGGCAACTACCCCTTCTGCCACTGGAATGACCCCAGCCACTTGATGCGGGATCCCTCTTGGATAAGAGAGGGCCAGATCGTTGCAGGAGAGAGCGCCGACAGGGCGATCTCCGTGCTCGGGCAAAGCAGAGGGTTATTGTTGAGGAGCTTAAAGTAAAGTTGAGGTTTTGATACTATCATTGCAGTCTCGTTACCAGAGGAGCTAGGGTTTAAGCATCAAAGCTTTTTTAAAAACTGCTTTAGGGGCCCCGGAGAAGCGACCTCTCTGGGGCCCTACTTCTGCCTAGGAAGCTGAGGGGGTTACTGGGCGGGCAGCGCACCTCGCCGGACGGCAGGCCCGAGGGCGCGGCTGCCGATGTCGGAGCGGTAGTGGGCTTTGGGGAACTGCACCTGCTCCACAGCGGCATAGGCTTGGCGCAGCGCTTCTGCTAGAGTTGCCCCTTGGCCGGTAAGACAGAGGACACGCCCGCCGTCGCTGAGAAGCTGCTTGCCCACCTGGCGAGTGCCGGCATGGAACACCAGGGCCCCGGTGGCGGCGGCGGCCTCCAGGCCGGCAATGGGGATCCCTCGCTCGTAGCTGTCAGGGTAGCCGGAGGCGGCCATGACCACGCAGGCGGCGTAGCCGGGTTTCCACTTCAGTTGCACCTCGGCCAGCCGTCCCTCGATGCAGGCCAGCAGCACCTCGTCCAGAGGGTTTTCCAACAGGGGCAGGATCACCTGGGCTTCGGGATCCCCGAAGCGGCAGTTGTACTCCAACACATAGGGATCCCCATTGGGCGTGATCATCAGGCCGGCGTAGATCACCCCCTGGTAGCGGATGCCCCGCCGCTGCAGAGCCTGCAGGGTGGGATCCAGCACTTGGGCTTGGATGCGGGCCAACAGTTCTGGGGTTACCAAGTAGTCTGCCGGAGCGTGGGCCCCCATGCCGCCGGTGTTGGGGCCGGTATCGCCATCGCCAAGGCGCTTGTAGTCTTGGGCGGGCAGCAGCGGCAGGCAGATCTGGCCATCCGTCAGGGCCAGCACCGACACCTCTTGGCCGGCGAGAAACTCCTCGATCAGCACCTGCTCGCCCGGCTTGGCCAGGGCCGCCTCCAGAGCCTGCACGGCTTCTTCCCGGCTATGGGCAACGGTCACCCCCTTGCCGGCGGCCAGCCCATCTTTTTTGATCACCACCGGATAGCTGCCTTTGCCTGACGCAGTCCTTGCATCCAGGTAGGCCAGCGCCTCGGACAAGTCGGCAAAGCCCACAGCCGGAGCCGTAGGGATCCCCGCTTCCTGCATCAGTTGCTTGGCCCAGAGCTTGCTTCCCTCCAGTTGGGCGGCGGCGCGACTGGGGCCGAAAATGGGCAGCCCCGCTGCCTGAAAGGCGTCCACAATTCCCGCCACCAAGGGCAGTTCCGGCCCCACCACCGTCAGGCGGATCCCTTGCACGGTAGCAAATCGCACCAGTCCCTCGATGTCGGTGGCCGCCAAAGCCACAGACTGACAGCGGGGCATCTGCTGCGTGCCGCCGTTGCCGGGGGCACAGTAGACTCGTGTAACCTGGGGAGACTGCAGCAGCTTCCAGGCCAGAGCGTGTTCCCGTCCCCCGGAGCCGATGACCAAAGCCTGCATGGTGCTATCCCACCTTTGTAAACACCTTGTCAACGCCGCTTGTTTATTTTGGGATGCTCCCCGAACATCCCCCATTAGACCATGTTCCCAACAGATTTCAGAGGATCCAGGCTAGTTTGACCCCAGGGGACGGCCCCGCCAAGTCCAGTTGCGCCCGCTGGTGGTGCGGATGGCAGAAGCCAAGATGATGGCTGCCGTCACCCAGCCTCCCACCGCCGTCAGCCACCAGTAACGCAGCGGCAGGTGGGCCCAACGCCATAGAAGCAGGCGGATGACCCCTTGGCCTAGGATCCCGGCCAGGCTGGCCGCCAAGACCTGCGGGGATCCCGTAGCCACAGCCAGGATCAACCCCAGCCAGGGCAGGCTGCAGATGCCCAAGACAGTGACCATCGCCAACACGGCGAGGGCCCAGTTGCGCTCCAGGCCCAGGAACCAGTTTTTCGTCCACCCTTCCCAGAGGGCGGCTCCATTGGCGTACATGCGGCATCGCACCCGCGACCCCCCTAGGCAAATCTGCAAGCCCAGGCCAGCCGCTTTGATGCGCTGGGCCAAGGCCACATCCTCGATAACCACATTGGCCATGCCGGCGTGTCCGCCCACTTGCTCGTAGGCGGAGCGGCGAAACAGCATGAACGGCCCGAAGGCAAAGGCCTTGGGACGCTTGGGATCGTTGACGGCGGCAAAGTCGTAGCCTGCCGCCAAGATGACCATCATGATGGGCTGCACCAGCCACTCGGCCAGACAGCCGCACACCAACTGAGGCCCTACGCTCACCAAGCCGCTGCCGCTTGCCAGCAACTGTCCTAGGGCTGCTTCGATGGCAGCGGATCCCAGCCGCACGTCGCAGTCGAGAAAGAGCAGGTAGTCGGGGGGATCAGGCTGGGCGGCCAGGGCGGCAACGGCTTGGGCACAGGCCCAGTTTTTGCCCACCCACGTTTGGCCTTGGGGGCGGGGATCCCCTTGGAGCAGGTGCAGCCGCGGATCTTGCCGTTCGGCGGCCAGGGCCTGGGCCAGCTCCCAGGTGGCATCGGTGGAGCCGTCGTCCACCAGCCAGACCTGCAGCGGGGCGGCGGTGCTGTCCAGGATGCTGCTCAGACAGCCCACCACATTCTCCGCCTCGTTGTAGGCAGGCACGATCACCGCCAGCCGCTCCAGGGCCGCTGCGACCTCTGCCGCTTGCTCCGGCAAGGGATCCCGCAGCCAGGGGGAAGCCCGCAGCGCCCGCCCCAGCCGCAGCGCCACCAAGGCAATCGCCAGGGCCGTTAGCGCCAACACCATCGCCAGGATCTCCTGGATTCCCACTCTTGCTTCCCTCTTTCAGATAAGGAACGGATTTTGCCCATGCCCTAGCCCTGGGATCTGCCAATCCTCTAGGCAGACAAAGCCCTCTCTACGATATCGCTGTAGGGGCGGGGGAAGATCAGCCAAACCTGGCTTTGCGTTTCCACCAGGGATCGCACCAGCGGCGAGAGCTGGGCAATTTCCACGTAGCCGTCCTCGGTTTTGAGTTGGATCCCTTGGTCGTAGAAGCTGTAGCCCTGGACGTGGGCCGAGCGAATTCCCAAATAGCTTTCTGGATCCAAGCCATCTCGCTGCATCTTCTGGCTTAGAGTTGCCACCAGCTCTTGGCGTCGCTCTTCTGGCAGGCGGCTGAGGTTGCGGGCCTTGAATAGATCCCGATCCAAATAGCGCCGCGCCAAATCGGCCAAGATGGGATCCTTCCCCGCCATGGCCCAAAAGCGAAAAGGGTAGCTGAACATCACATCGTCAGCAGCCAAATAGAGGGGCAAAGGCAGCTCGAAGGGATCCCCCTTTTGCACCGCCAGCGCCGCCCAACACCAGGCACTCAAGATGGGATCCAGCTCGATCTTTCCCTGGTGCAGGAGCACCTGGGCCCGCTTGAAGAGCCGCTCCAAAATAAAGCGGGCACACAGGCTCTTGGGGTGCTGGTACACCTGGGTGTACATGAAATAGCGCACCACCAGATAGTGCTCGATGGCTCCCAGGCCTTTGCGGGCGGGAATGGAGAGGGATCCCGTCTCCGGGTCGTAGTCCAACACCGTGAGGATGCGATCCAGATCCAGGTGGCCGTATTGGGCGCCGGTGAGCAGGCTGTCGCGCATCAGGTAGTCAAAGCGGTCGCAGTCCAGTTGGCTGGCAATAAGCTGCCCCACCAGCGGCAGGGGAAATTGTTTCTGCCACACCTGCTCCAGTTGGGCCGGCAGTTGCGGGTCAAACTCCGCCACCAGCGTGGCTATCTGGGGATCCTCCCGCGCGATGCGGGCCGTCCAGACCTCGTGTCGGCAGCCGAAGATCTCCTCGCCGGCATGGCTAAAGGGGGCATGGCCAATGTCGTGCAGCAGAGCGGCAACCAGGGTAACGGCGCGGTAGGGGCGCAGCTCCGGGTAGCGGCGGGCCAATTTGTCAAACAGGCGCCGCGTAACCTGCAGCACTCCCACCGAGTGGGTGAAGCGGGATCCCTCAGCGCCATGGAAGGTAAAAAAAGCGGTGTCCAACTGGCGGACGCGGCGCAGGCGCTGGAAGGCCGGGGTGTCGATGAGGCGAATCAGCAGCGCCTCGACCGGATCCCCGCCATCCAGGCTGATGGCACCGTGCAGGGGATCGTGGTAGGTGCGGGACTTGCAAAAACGCAGCGCCATACTCCCACCATACTCGCCAATTGGCCAATCTTCGGCTAGCTTGGCTGGGGGCTTCCCCCACCTCTGCAGCAAAGCTACCCCATGGGCTCCCCTACTTGGCAAAAGAGGCAAGCCCCCAGACCCGTTCGGTTGCTGCTGCTCTCTATGGCAATCGGGATGCTGGGGTGGGGGCTAACTGCTTGTTCCGAAGCCTCTGGATCTCCCCCCGCTGTTCTCATACCCAGCCCGCCCGCCCTCACCCGCTACGTTGCTCTGGGAGCCAGTGATGCCGTTGGCTTCAACGCCTCCATCTCCTGCGATGGTCCAGCCAACGCTGCCGGCACCCGCCCGCAGCGCTCAGAGCCGCTGGACTGCCCCAACGGGACGGGGTATGTCCCCCGCCTGGCCCGCCTGCTGCCCGGCCCGGTGGAGCTGATTAACTTGGGCCGCTCAGGAGCGGTACTCAGCCCAGCCATGCAAGCCCTGCGGGAAGGGATCCCGGCCAACCTGCTCCAGGATCAAGTGCCGCGCATCCCTCCCGACGCCACCCTGATCACCCTCTGGGTGGGCGGCAACGACACCAACGCTATTGTCTTCGCGGCAGCCCAACGGACTCTGCGCGGCGAGGATCCCTTGCCCTTTGTTGAGCGCCAGATCCAACAATTTGCCGCCGACTACCAAACCCTGCTGCAGGCGGTGCGGGCCCGTGCTCCCCAAGCTCGCCTGGCGGTGGCCAACCTGCCCAACTTCGCCCTGATCCCCCTGGGGCAGCAGCAGCCCAGGGGCCTGCGGCAACTGCTGGCTTGGGTCTCCGTCGGCCTCAGCCAACGGGCCATCAACCCCTTGAGCCAAGAAGGGATCCCCGTGGTGGATCTCCTCTGCGATCCCCGCTCCTACCGCCGCGAGTCTTTCTTCCCCGGCCCGCTGGCCGATGGCTTTCACCCCAACGACCGGGGATATGCCGACCTGGCCGAGGCCTTCTTGAGGATCCTGCAGCAGCCCGTCCCGCCCCAGCGCCGCTGCCCACCCTTTAGCGAGGTGGGATCCCTCCCCTCAGCAGCAGAAATCTCCTGGCCACTAGATCCGCACTCCCTCTAGGGTGCCGCGCCGATGATGCCTCTACATCCCCGCTCCTCTCCCGTAGCAGGAAAGAGGCGCTGGAGTCTTGGGAAACCCCAGCAAGCCGGTCTTAAGAAGCCGCCACCGCCGCCGAGGAGCGCCGCCGTCGTCCCAGGGCCAGCCGTTCCTGTTCCGGCTGGGCTTCCCCAACTGGCAGAGAGGTGACCGGCACAGACTCCTCTTCAGGCGACTGGACAAAAACCAGTACCGTCGGCTTGCCGGGCAGTTGTTCGCGGACAAAGCGGCGCACCACCCGCTCCACCTCTGCCTTGAGGCCGGCCCAGTCGATCTCCAGCCTGCCCCGCTCCAGCGAGCGGGCAAAGCGCGGCCAAGCTTGCTTGAGGGTGTCCTCCAGCAGGGGTTTTAGGTCGGATCCTTTAAAAGAATTGCCCTCACCCGCCAGGCCCAAACTTTGCACCTGCGGCGTGCAGAGCAACTGGCCGCTGCCATCCAAGCTGATCACTACCGTCACCATGCCATCTTTGGCCATCTGCTGGCGCTCCTGCAGCATCTCGTCCATGACCACCCCATCGTGGGAAGCGGCGATCATCTGCAGGCCAGAGGGGACGCGGCCCGTGACAGCAATGCGTTCACGGTTGACCTCCACCACATCGCCGTTGCCGATAATCACGATGTTTTCCCGCGGGATCCCCATGCTCATCGCCGTTTCGGCATGTTTGACCAGCATGCGGTACTCCCCGTGGGTGGGGACAAAGAACTTGGGACGGGTGAGGGCGATCATCAGCTTTTGATCTTCCTGGCAGCCGTGGCCAGAAACGTGTAGCCCCTTGTCCTTGCCGTAGATGACATTGGCCCCCAGCTCCATCAGCTTGTCGATCACCCGCGTTACTGCCAGCGTGTTGCCCGGGATCGGGTTGGCCGACCACACCACCGTGTCTCCCGGCTTGATCTGCAACTGCGGGTGCTCGCCATTGGCAATGCGGGTCAGAGCAGCCAGCGGTTCGCCCTGGGATCCGGTGGTAAGGATGATCACTTTGTCGTCCGGCAGGCTGTTGATCACGTGCATCGGCTGCAGCGTTTCGTCCTTGCAGCGGATGTAGCCCAGGCGCCGCGCGTGAGCCACCACGTTCAACATGGAGCGGCCCAGCAAAGACACCACCCGGCCCTGCTGCTCGGCAATCTGCAACACCAAATTGAGGCGATGTACCGAAGAAGCAAAGGTGGTGATGATCACCCGCCCCTTGGCTCCCGCAATCGCCTTGGTGAGACCGGGCAGTACAGAAGCCTCGGAAGGGGTAAACCCCGGCACTTCGGCGTTGGTGGAGTCGCTAATCAGACACAGCACCCCCTTTTCCCCATGCTCGGCCAGCCGCTGCAGGTCGAAGCGCTCCCCATCCACCGGGGTATGGTCGATCTTGAAGTCACCGGTCTGGATAATGACACCCACCGGCGTGTGCAGAGCCACCGTAAAGCTATCGGCAAAAGAGTGGGTGTTGCGGATGAATTCGGCAAAAAAGTGCTTGCTCAAAGGAACGATTTCGCGGGGGGCGACGGGGCGCAATTCTGTGCGGTTCAATAGCCCCACATCGCGCAGTTTCTCCTCCAGCAAGGCCAGCGCCAATCGGGGGCCGTAGATGACCGGAATATCAAATTCTCGTAGGTGATACGGGATCCCGCCGATGTGATCTTCGTGGCCGTGGGTAACCACCATCCCCCGCACTTTGTCACGGTTTTGCTTGATGTAGGTCATGTCCGGCAGCACGATATTCACGCCGTGCATACCCTCCTCTGGAAAAGCCAAACCGGCATCCAAGAGGATAATGTCATCCTCGTAGCGGAAGGCCCAGGTGTTTTTGCCGATCTCCCGTTCGCCACCCAGTGGAATCATCTGCACGGAAGAGGTGGTTTGTGGAGTCACAGAACGAGAAGCAACCGAAGAACGTGATGTTGGCATATGAGCTTAGATCCTCAACAGTAAAAAGCAAAAACAGAAATTGGCGCAAGCCATTCCCGACCCAGCTGTGGGTGAAAGCTGAACTCAGCCGCCACAACTCATCCATTTCCCAAAGGGGGAAAGAGCTTTTCAGGGAAAAAGCTACTTACCCACAGGTCAAACACCACAAAAGAACTCCCTGCAAACCCCGGTCATAGCGGAAGCAAAACCTCAAGGTGCCATCATGAAACTTTCGTCGCCATTTGCTTGGATCCCTTCGCTTCAGCCAGTAGGCCCATCTCTTCAAGCACCTGTCGCAAAACTTGCCGAGAACTGGGCTGCAGCGGCGCTAGGGGAAGACGCGCCCGACCCACTCGCCAACCTTGCATCTCCAGCGCTGCCTTGACCGGAACGGGGTTGGTCTCGACAAATAAAACCTTGAACAACGGAAACAGACGCAAATGGTGAGCCAAAGCTTGGTCGTGCTGCCCTTTGGCGTAGCTCTGAATCAACTCCTGCAGTTGTGGCCCAACCAGGTGACTGGCTACACTGACCACGCCACTGCCTCCCAAAGACAAAATCGGCAGGGTCAGGGAGTCGTCTCCCGAATAAATAGCGAAACGGGAGGGAGTAAGCCGCCGAATTTCTGAAGCCACTTCCATTGTACCACTGGCTTCCTTGATGGCGACAATCGTTGTCAATTCTGCCAATTTTGCCACTGTTTCCGGCTGCAGGCTCACCCCCGTCCGTCCGGGAATGTTGTAGAGCATGATGGGCAGGTCACTGGCCTGGGCAACGGCCTTGAAGTGCTCGTAAAGGCCGAGCTGGGTAGGCTTGTTGTAGTAGGGCACCACCTGCAGAGAGCCGTCCAAGCCCAATTGGGCAGCCTTGCGGGTGGCTTCGATGGCCTCGCGGGTGGAGTTGGAGCCAGTCCCGGCGATCACCTTGGCCCGACCGGCCACAGCATCTCGCACCACGCGGAACAGTTCGTACTCTTCTTGCCAAGTCAGGGTGGGAGACTCGCCCGTAGTGCCACAGACCACCAAGCCGTCGCTGCCGTGGGTTACTAAGTAATCGGCCAAACGAGCGGCCTCATCGTAGTTGAGCTCCCCCTCATCGGTGAAGGGGGTAACCATGGCCGTCAGCACTCGACCGAAGTTCACCGATTGCTTCTCCTCATCAACCTCACCAATCCAACATTTAACCCCAGGATCCAGACCAGACCGGGTTACTTCTCCATCATACCTGCCTTTGCGTCAGGGATCCCGCTCGCCTGCTCTGCCAAAGCCCAACTCATGCCTCACCCGGTTGCCACAGGCCCAAAAAAAGGAGATAACAAAGAAGGCAGACCGTTTGAGCACGGAATGTATAGCATTTGCCAATCTTGCCTCCGCCTTTGGGGGCAGCAGCCTTTGACCGACACCTCAGAGGATCCCTATGGACGCCCTAGCCGCCCTGAAAGAGCGGATTTCCGCCGACAGGTTTGATCCCAGCCGTCGTCTATCGGAAGCGGAGATCCGAGAGCTGGTTGCCTATGCTACGGAAGCCCCCTCTTCCTTCAACATCCAGCACTGGCGGTTCGTTGCCGTTGCCGATCCCGAGGACAAAGAACGCCTCAAGTCCCTGGCCTACAACCAGCAGAAAGTGGCGGATGCGGCGGTGGTGTTTATCATCTTGGGGGATCTGCGGGGGCATGAGAAGCTGCCTGAACTTGTCCAGAGAGCCGTTGCTGCCGGGATCCTCTCTCCTGATCGGGCGGAAGGCTGGGTGAATATGGCCCAAGCCACCTACGCCAACAATCCCGCTTTGGCGCGAGATGAGGCGATTCGCTCCGGGGCGCTGGCGGCCATGGCCTTGATGATCGCGGCGCAGGCGAAGGGGTTAGTGAGCGGGCCGATGATCGGCTTTGACCCGGAAGGGGTGAAGCGGGAGTTCGGCATTGCCGACCGCTACGTGCCGGTGATGCTCCTGGCGGTGGGCTACCCAGCTCCGGGCAACTTGCCCCGCAAGCCTCGCCTGGGGGTGGAGGAGGTGTTGGCTTTTGGGCGAGGGCGGGAGTTTTAGGAAGCCAGAAAATCGACCAATTTTTGCAGGCGATCCCAGGCGGCGCCGCTGGCAAGGATCTCCCGCGCTCGGGCAATTCCGGATCCCCAATCGGGAACAGCTCCCGCCACCTGCAGAGCCAAAGCGGCATTGAGGGCCACCACATCCTGCTGGGCAGGTGCTCCGGATCCCTGGAGGACGCGGGTGAGGATGGCGGCATTTTCCGCCAAGTCTCCCCCCTGGAGAGCCGAGGTGGGCGCAGGTGTGAGATCGTAATCTCGTGGGTTCAAGACTTCTGTGCGCAGGGATCCCTGGGAGAGCAGGCCCAGATCCGTGGCCCGCTCCAGCCCAGCCTCGTCGAGACCTTCCCGGCTGTGCAACACCACGGCTCCTTCCCGTCCCAACAGGCACAGGGCCTCGGCCATCACCGGCACCAGCTCCGGCGCGTACACCCCGATCACCTGGCGGTTGGGGTAGAAAGGATTGACCAAGGGCCCCAACAGGTTGAAAATGGTGCGAACTTTGAGGGCCCGCCGGTAGGGGATCACCGCCCGCATGGCCGGGTGCCAGTGAGGCGCAAACAAAAAGGTGATGCCCACTTCCGCCACCGCCGCCCGCACCCGCTCTGGCTCGGCGTTGAGGTTCACCCCCAGGGCCTCCAGCACATCTGCCGAGCCGACTTTGCCAGAGGCCGAACGGTTGCCGTGCTTCACCACCGGGATCCCGGCTGCACTGACCACAAAGGCCACGGCTGTAGAAATGTTAAACGTGCCGGCTCCATCGCCGCCGGTGCCGCAGGTATCCACCAACAGGGGCAAGTCCAGCGGGGATCCCAGCGAAGCCCGCTGCAGCACCCGCGCCATTCCGGCCAGTTCACCGGCGCTGACCCCCTTGGCTTGCAGAGCCGCCAGGATCGCCCCCGACACCACATCCGGCACTTGGTTCTGCAGCCAGCCGTTCATCAACTGTTCGGCTTGGGCTTCGCTCAGAGATTGCCGATCCAGCAACTGTCCCAAAAGCTGTGGCCAAAGGTCAGCTGTTTCCGTCATGGGTGGGGATCCTGGATGTCAGTGGGCATGCAAACGTATCGGCCCTCTCCGTTACTTGCTTTACATGGGTCGGGCCAGGCCAATGGTTAGTTTAGTATAGTGGGCCTGACCTAGGCCGGCTACCGCTCCCAGCAGAATGGGGGGCTCTGCTTCG
>NZ_JANSJH010000094.1:0-10305 GCF_047462495.1 Synechococcus sp. H55.2
CTGAGATTGGCGTTGCGCAACACCGCTCCCCGACGACTATCGAGTCGCAAGTTGGCCCCCCGCAGACAAGCCCCCCCCAAGTTGGCGCTGGTGAGGTTAGCCCAGCGCAGATCCGCATCCAGCAGATTGGCATCCAGCAGCAGGGCCAGGGTCAGGTTGGCCCCATGCAAATCTGCCCCCTGCAAAGTGGCGCCGTGCAACTGAGCATCTCTGAGATCCGCCTCGCTCAAGTCCGCCTGGCTGAGGTTGGCCCCACCGAGGTTAGCCCCAACAAGGTTGGCCTTCTGCAGCTTGGCCCGCCCCAAAAAAGCAAAAATCAAATTGGCACTGCGCAGGTTGGCTTGCGAGAGATCCACCCCGATTAAATCGGCCCGGCTTAGATCCAGGGCGGCTAGGTTTTCGCCCGCAAAGTTAGTGCGTCCTGCCCGGTAGAGGCGGAGCAGCTCCTTGGCATCCATAGGTAGAGAGGGGAAGCTCAGATGAAGCAGTGAGGGGGGATCTAACTGGTGGCCATTCTAGAAGAAAATCACGACGTTTCCCTACCGCTCTGCGCCGCCCTCACCCCAGCCCCTCTCCCAGCCCTCACCCCCAGCCCCTCTCCCAAAGGGAGAGGGGAGTTAGAGCGGCGCGTTGGCGACAGCGTATGGAATTCGAAGGCGATGGCTATGAGTGCTAGACGGGATCCCCAAACAGGGGGTTGGCTCTCAAACCAGTCCGAACAGACGGCGCTCTGCCTCTTCCATACGTTCCAACAGAGCAGCAAATTTCGTAGAGATCTCCTCCACTTCCTGCAAAAAGGCGCGCAACGCCTGGTACTTGAGAACCAAGGCTTCTTCCAGGCTACAGGTTGGGAACTGCTCATCCAACGCCTGGCCCAACTCGCTCAGGGCCTGTTCGATAGCCGCTTTAACCGAGCTGACGCTGCGCCGCACCAGACGCATCACCTCCTGCTCTAGCTGCGGCTTTTGCCGAGTTAGCTCGCTGCTGGCCAACACCTGTCTCAGGGAAGCATAGGGATCCACCAGCTCGCCAGGCACTTCCGGCAGAGCGTGTTCTCCACCGCCGCCGCGAAGGGGCTGCACCAGGCGCCACTCCGATTGCTCCAGCTTTTTCAAAATCCCCCTGAACATTGCGGCGGATCCCTCGACATCCCTCAAGAAGCCGCGCAACACCTGGTGTTTGAGCGTCAGATATTGGGCGGGATCCTCATCCTGTAGTCCTTCGTCCAGAGCATTGCCCAACTCGCTCAGGGTGTTCTCGATGGCCACCATCAGGGATCCGGCGCTGCGATGGAGCAGTTGGCGGCAGGACTCTGGGATCGCCTGTCGGAGGTCAGAAGAGGGGTTGGGCGATGTTGCCAGAGCTGTAAAAGCCGGAGACCCTATAGAGGGATCCTCCCCATCCTCGACCCAAGTCATGGGGGCGCCAACAGCATCTTCTGTATCGAGCCAATCGAGAGCGACAGAGGCGGGCTCGGCAGCTAACCCTCCACCAGCGGCGGTTTCTGGGGGCACAGAAACGTAAAGAGGCTTCAGCATCTGCAGCACGGCATTGGCGGCTTGGCCATCCTGATCAGGCTCCTGCGACTGTTGCACCGCCTCCTTCAGCCGAGTTTCCAGCTCTTGGGGGGAATTGCAGGCCCTATAAAGGGCTGTGAGCAGCTCATCCAGGCTGTAGCGCCGTAGGGCCGCCAACCCCTGCAGAGTGGGCTCTACTTTGTGGTACAAAGCCGTGAACAGAACCAGCTTGACCCGCAAAGGGCTGGCTTGCCGCATCACCCCTGCCCGCAACTCGAAGGGATCGTAGTCTTGCTTTTGCAGTTGCAAGCCCCCGTACTTCAAAGACAAGACAGGCGAGGGCTGAGCCCAAACCGATGGATCTGCTTGCGGCTGTTGATACAAAGGCTCCAGCTTGCTCAGCAGCATCTTGGCGATGCGGGCATACTCGGCTTTTTTGTTGATGCGGCTGATGGCATCTCGAAAGCGCTGGCCCAGAGCATCAAGGGTTGCGTGCTCACGGCAGAGCTGCTCCAGGAGTGCCTTCAGGTCTATTTGGCTCAACTTGCCGACATCGCCTTCCCAGGTGCTGGTGCAGGCAAAGTAAACCAGCTTTTTGACTCGGTCTGCGTACCCGCCCCGCTGCACTTCTTGCACGACAAGGCCCAGGGGATCCGAGACTACCATAGGGAGCTGCCAAGCAGGAGTATGCCGAATCTAAGCTTACGAGGGTCTTTGCGGTTTTTGAACAGGGCTGGGTATCTTGCTGGGCAGAATAGCATATCCTTCCCAGGCAGAACCCACCTGATGTTTGCCCAGGGATCCCCCCTGGAGTTTAGCGGCCTAGTTTTTGCAAGACCCTTTCCGCCTGCACCACATGGCGGTTCAATCCCAGGTTTTCCGCCGGGATCCCCAGGGCCAGGCCCACCAATTGCGGCACATGCAGGATCGGGATCCCCAGCTTGCGCCCGATCACCTGCTCCACCTCCGGCTGGCGCGAGTCCAAATTGAGGTGACACAGGGGACAAGGAGTCACCAAACAATCGGCTCCCGCCTCGATTGCTTCGAGGAGGTGCCGGCCTGCCATCGAGAAAGACTGCTGCGGGGCATAGCTGGAAAGGGGCCAACCGCAACACTGGGTGCGCCCGCGATACCAAACAGGGGTGGCCCCCAAATGCTCGAAGAGATCTTCCAGCAAACGGGGATCCCGCGCCACGTCAAAGCGGGAGATATCGTAGGCCCGCAACAGATAACACCCGTAGAAGGCGGCGCAGCGCAGCCCCCACAGAGGCCGTTTCACCTGTCGGGCCAATCGCTCCAGGCCGTAGTCATGAACCAGCACCCACAGCAAATGGCGCACATCGCCGGTGCCTTCGTAGCAGCTCTCACAGCTTCCTTGCTGGCACAGGGTTTGCACCCGGTGAAAGTACTCAGGATCCGCGGTTTTCGCAGCTTTCAACTTTTCATTCACGCGGCCCAACACCCCCTGGCAAGTGCTGCAGTGGGTGAGCATCGGCAACCCCAATGCCTCTGCCAAAGCCAGGTTGCGGGCATTCACCGTATCTTCCAGCAGCTCCGATTCTTCCTTGAAGGTGCCGGAACCACAGCAGGAAGCTGCCTCCAGCTCCACCAGTTCGATGCCCAAATGCCGCGCGATCCGGTTGGTAGAGTCGTACAGCTCGCGACAAGCCCCCTGGGCCACACAGCCGGGGTAGTAGGCGTAGCGCCAGGATGAAGGGAGGGCCGCAGTCATGAGAAGAAGCGAAAGAGCACTGGGTTTGCGATTGAGATGGGGGCTCTGGTGAACAGAGGCTAGCGCCTATTCCCCTTCAGGGGGCGCTGCTGTCTTGGCATCCCAAGCAGCCTCTGCCCCGTAAGAGTCGATATCAATGGCCTGGGAGCCCCCCATAGCCAACAGGGCCAGTAGGGATCCCAACTGCCACCACACCAAGCCTGCCGTACTCAGCACCAGGATTCCACCCACCCAACTGGCCAGAGTCAGAGACAGGCCAAAGACGTTCAAACACGCCACCACAAAACCAAGGGTAAACAAACAGCAGAGACCGTAGGTGAGGATCACCCCAGGAGTCCGGTAGCGAATTGTTGCCTGGCTATCTCGGTTGAGCTGCCAAAGGGCTACCTGGTATTCCAGCTTATCTTTGAAAATGATGCCGAAGATAAGAGCAAAAAAGCTAAGCAGGGCAATGGCGGAGTAAATGGGGGGATTAACAAAAGAACTGGAGAAGTTGCCGCCAGCGTAAAGGGGTTCCATGGGCCTCACCTCGGTTCGGGATCCAGGCTTTTAGCTTAACATTTCTTAGTACTAAAGATATCTAGGCTGCAACGAAGATTTGCCAAGGCGGTTCGGATGGCACTAGAGTAGCGTCAAGTCTTGCCAGCCCGTCGTCTTTTGCAAGTGTCTTGGGTGAGGTCATCATGCCGCTTATCCCACAGGGGTTGCGCCCCCATTGTCATCTCCTCCGGGCAGGGATCCCGTTGGTTGGTGCTTTGGCTTTGGGGGCCTGCTGGAGCAACCGCATAGGTGCCGAGTTGCCCACATCGGCTCAGAATCCTTTTCCCCCCATCCCCACCCCACCACCGCCCCTGCCTTCCCCCAGTGGGACTCCGGGCCTTCCCCCCTGGTGGCCCCGCGCACAATCGCCGGGGTGGAAAGATTCTCCCTATGCGGGGGTCTTGTCCGGCTTTTTGCAGGGATTGGCGGCCCAAGGGGGAGCGCTCTCACAACAGGGGATCCTGCTGTGGACGCCGCAGGGGGAGCTGTTGGCGGAGCACCTGCTGGATCGGCCTTTGCCGGTGGGGGCCTTGGATCAGTTGGCCATCAGCTTGATGGCTCTGGAGACTTGGGGCTACGAGCATCGCTTTGAAACCCGGTTCTACACCACAGGCCATCGGTCAGGCCACCGCCTGACGGGAGATTTGATCCTCGTGGGCAGCGGGGATCCCTATTTCACAGAGGCAAATGTGGCCGAGCTGGCCCGTCACTTACACAGCCTTGGGATTCGCCAGATCGACGGGGATGTGAAGGTGGTGCCCCCCTTCCGTTTGCTGGGCCAGCCCGATCCTGTGGCCGGCGCCCGGCGTCTGGCAGAGCTTCTCAGCGGTACCCAACAGCCCCATCCGGTTGCCATTGGCGGCTCTGTGTCGCTCCTGAGGGATTGGCCTGCAGATGCCCATTGCCTGGCCGTCTACACCTCGCTGCGCCTGGGATCCCTGCTGCAACTCCTCAACGGCAGCAACGACCGGGCCATGGCAGAAGCCCTGTTGGCGGAGCTGGGGGGCAAAACGGCCCTGCTGGAGTACCTGCGGCAGCGATTGGTGGCTCAGCCCATTGCCCGCCTGGATCCCCAAATGGCCCCTGCTGAGCAAGACATCCGCCTTGGAGAAGGAGGGCAAGCACTGTACCTCTCCCCTCGCGCCCTAGCTCATCTCTGGGAACACCTGCTGGATCTCACAGATGGGGATCCGACTCGGATCCTGCCCAGAGCAGGCATCGGCCACAGCACCCTGAGGGCGCGCACCTTGCCCCCAGGTACGACTGCCCAGGTGGGATCCGCTGCGGAGCGGCTGATGCTGATGGGGCAGTTGCCCAATGGCCACAACTTCATCTTGCTCAACCACAGTCCCGATCTGGGCGTTTTGCGCCGGCAACAGGATCAGTTCCTGCAGCAGGTGCTGGCCGTTGGGGAGCCTCTCCGCTGAACTGTGCCCCGCCCTCACCCCCAGCCCCTCTCCCAGAGGGAGAGGGGGGCAGCGTTCAGGACTGAAAAAGGCGGGAATAGAGCTGCTGGTGGGCTTGGCAATCGCGCTCGTTGAGGGGGGCGAAGCTGCTCAGGGCAGGCCAATTGAGAGCAGGATCCCGCCGGACAACCGGCAGGATCTCCTGCTGCACCACGGTCTCAATCGGCTCATACAATTGGGCCAGCAGACTTTGCCCCTCGCTATGCCCCAAAGGCACCAAGCGCACCGCCGCCGAGACCCACCCGGTGAGGGAGGCAAACAAAAAGGCCCGTAGGGTATCTTCCAGCCCAATGCCTGCCTGAGCACAGATCCAGCCGAAGGCCAAGGGATGATGCCACGGCTCCCCCACTGCTTGGGGGACGGAGATTCCCCAGGTGCGTTCTGCCAGTTGAGTCAAACGCTTCCCCAGATCCAAGCTGGCTTGCCGCGGCTCCGCCGCCCAACGGGTGGCTTGCAATTGCCGCTGCAGCTTCTCTACTCCCGACGGGGATCCCGCTTGCGCCAAACGGTGGGCCAGGGCACAGGCTCTGCCCTCAATGGGGGCCAAGCTCATGTGCAAAACCCCCAGCAGATACTGCTGCACCCCGACCCGATCCCGAAGTTGACCCGCCTGAACCGCCGTTTCCAAACCCCACGAGTGGCAATAACCACCAATCGGCAGGGCAGAATCGGTAAGCTGCAGCAAAAGATAGAAAGCGTTGCTCGATCCCCGCGAAGCAAGTTGGGAGAAAGGTTCGCCGCGCATCTTCACGAAGCTTTAGCGGGGGCGGATCAGGCCGTAGCCGCCGTGGTTGCGGACGTAGATGACGTTGATCTCGCCGTTTTCGATATTGCGGAAAACATAGAAGTCGTGATCCACCAGCTCCAACTGGTGCAGCGCTTCTTGAACTGACATGGGAGGCATGGCGAAGTATTTGGTGCGCACCACCTCAGCCGGCAACTCCGGCTGCCGTTCGGTATTAAGCGGATCGGTAACAGGCTGCTGGGACACCGCCCAAGAGGTTTTGGGGGCGTGGCGGGTGCGGTGCACGCCATTGCGTTCTTTGTATTTGCGCAGCTTGCGGGCCAGCTTGTCGGCCACACGATCGATGCTGGCATAGAGATTTTCGCTGCTTTCTTCCGCCCGGATAACGGTGCCATTGGCGTAGACGGTCACTTCGGCAGATTGGCTGGCACTGATACGGGGGTTGCGGGCTACCGATAGATTGACATCAACCTCACTGGTGATCTGGGCAAAATGGCTGACAGCACGCTCAATTTTTTCTTGAACGTAGCTGCGGATGGCGTCGGTAATCTCGACGTTCTTCCCTTGGATCACAAGCTTAGTCATGGAGACTCTCCCAGTTGTATCGGTTTACGCCTAAAGTTAGCGCCTTACCCTCGCAAAGGATCCCTAGAAAACAGCCCCCACCTCAGGCATGATCGCGGCCCGGCAACTTGCGAAAAGGGGCCATGCAAGCGGCACTAACCTCTTGGGTTAAGTCTAAGTTAACACCTCCCCTCGGGTTCCCGACCAGGAGTTAAGAATAAATTTAGGCTGTCTTAACTCTTGATGGCTCGCACACCAGTGCGATTGCTCGGGCAAAGAGGGATCCCTAGAATTCAGAACCCTAAGTTAAGTTAGGTGGAGAAGGTATGAAGCAAAGGGCTGGAGAGAGCAATCTTGCCGGCGAAACTTGAAATACTTTCTTTTGCTAACACTTGAATTCGACTCTGCGGATCGGAGAGGTGAAGGATAGATGGGTAAAACTCTCCCAACAACGCTCGCTATTGTCAATACCTAAAAGAGGGAGCCGAGTTGTTCAAGGAAACTCCCATGCAGTCGAGAAAAGCAGCGGCTGCTGAACCGGCACCTTCCCCCAGTCCGAATATCCCTCTATTCTTCCCGTCAATATCCCTCTATTGGGTCATTATACAACCTGGTGTGGGCCGCAGCGGCAGGGGACGCTTTGTCTGGCCGGGGCAGAAACTGACAGAGAAGATGAAGAAGTGCTAACTGAAATTAAGGTTTTTATCAAGATAGAGTTTCTGTGAAGCCATCGTTCCCAGAAGTAGCAGGTCTGAGAAGCTGTTTTTGGCCTCTGGGTTGGTGGCCGGTTCTGCTAGGGTTAAGGCCGGTTTGTGGGCAAGAAGTGGGGTGAACTCGGTGGGCAAAGGGATCCCGTTGCAGGCGGCGGCGCTGTTGGACAGAGCAGAAGCGGCTCTGCAGGAGCGGTTTCAGGCGATGGACCAGGTTCTCAGGGAGAACCTGGCGCGGGTGTTGCGGGCCTTCCACGACCAGCAGGTGGGATCCCACCACTTTGCCGGCGTATCGGGCTACGGCCACGACGACCGGGGGCGAGAGGTGTTGGATCGGGTGTTTGCCCAGATCATGGGCTGTGAGGCGGCGCTGGTGCGGCTGCAGATGGTCTCCGGCACCCATGCCATTGCCTGTGCTTTGTTCGGGGTGCTGCGCCCGGGGGATGAGCTGTTGGCCATCACCGGCCCCCCCTACGACACTCTGGAGGAGGTGATCGGCCTGCGGGGATCGGGGCGGGGATCCCTGCGGGAGTTCGGCGTTACCTATCGCCAGTTGGATCTGCGGAAGGGCGATGTCGATTGGCAGGCTCTGAAAACCGCTCTCAGACCGCAAACCCGCCTGGTGCACATCCAGCGCTCCTGTGGCTACAGTTGGCGGCCCAGCTTCTCCATTGCCCAGATTGCCGAGATGATCCAGATCGTCAAAGCACAAAACCCGGAGGTGGTGGTCTTGGTGGACAATTGCTATGGCGAGTTTGTGGAAACCCAAGAGCCAACCCATGTGGGCGCCGATCTGATCGCCGGATCCCTGATCAAAAATCCAGGCGGCACCCTCGTCCCAGCGGGGGGCTATGTGGCGGGGCGGGCCGAGCTGGTGGAGCAGGCTGCCTGCCGGCTGACGGCGCCGGGGATCGGCTCGGAAGGCGGGGCCACCTTCGATCTCAACCGGCTCCTGTTTCAAGGGTTGTTTTTGGCCCCGCAGATGGTGGCCGAAGCGGTCAAGATTGCCCACCTGGCCGCCCAGGTGTTTCACGATCTGGGCTACCCGGTCTCGCCTCTGCCACAAGCGCCCCGCACCGACATCATTCAGGCCATTCAACTGGGATCCCCGCAGAAGTTGCAGGCTTTTTGCCGCGCCATTCAAAGCAGCTCGCCGGTGGATTCCTACCTCACCCCGATCCCAGAAGTGATGCCCGGCTATGCCGATCCGGTGGTGATGGCGGCAGGCACTTTTGTTGCGGGCAGCAGTGCTGAGCTCTCTGCCGACGGGCCGATGCGGGATCCCTACACCGTCTATTTGCAGGGGGGAACCCATCTTGGCCACGGGCGGCTGGCCCTGGAAGCCGTCTTACAAGCTTGGGATTCCCTGTGAAGTTACCCACCCGCCCCGGCAAACCAATGGATAAAATTGAGGCGTGGTTTTGGCTCATGGGGGCGGGGAGTCTTGTCGATGTTGAGCTTGTGTCGTTCTTTCGCACTTCCCCGCCGCTGGGGATCCTGTTTGGCCCTGAGTCTGGTGGCGCTGGGGCTGTCCAGCAGTTGTCGGTGGTTGGATCTGCTGCAAGAGAGGAGCGCGCAGGTGGGATCCTCCCTTGCTTCTTCTCCCCTGTGGAGAGATGGCCGAACCCTGGCGGGAACCCTCAGCCCTGAAGATCTGAGCAACCCTCAGGATGGCAGCTTTTGGGATGAGATTTCGATTACATCTCAGCCGGGGCAGATCCTGATTGCGGCCCTGGAGAGCGAAGATTTCGATGCTTACCTGGAGCTGGTGGATGGCCAAGGACGGGTGATCGGCTTTGACGATGACTCCGGCCCAGATATAAATGCCTTGTTGGCGGTGCGTCTGCCAGAGGGCGGCACCTACACCCTGCGAGCCACCAGCTTTGAGCCAGAATCCACCGGCAACTACCGGCTGACCTATGTCCTCACCCAGATCGATTGGCAGCAAACTCCATCAGGCCGTCTGCAGGAGGGATCCCTGCAGCACCCCGAGGATGGCAGTTGGATGGACGAATATCCCATTGCCGCTCGCGCCGGCCAGATCCTGATCGCCTCCCTAACCAGCGCCGACTTCGATGCTTTTTTGCAACTGTTGGATCCCAGCGGAGAAGTCGTGGCTTGGGATGACGACCAAGGCGGCGGAACCGATGCTCTGATGATTGCCTTTCTGCCCCGCACCGGCACCTATACCCTGCGGGCCAACACCTATGGGCCAGGAGAAAAAGGGGCTTATGAGCTGCAGTACACCTTACGCTAGCACCCAGGCTCGTCAAGGTTCTTCCTCTTCTGGTGAAGGAGAGCGGGCAGTTTTTACCTTAAGGCCGATAGGGTGATGACCAGATTTTGACGGGAATCGTTATTTTTTCTATAGTTATGCTAAGTAGCGGTGAAAACCTTGCGAATTTTGCGCTCCCCTCTCCCGCTCCAAAGGGGAGGCTACTCATCTATGGCGGTGCAGGGCGCTGCGGAGATGTTTTAGACCGGCTTGAAATGGCTATGGCTAAGGTTAGCAACCTCTGGTTTTCTTCAAGCTTTCTGAACAAGGATGGTCGGCACTTACTGAGGTTTATGGGAAAGCATGACATCTTATCCTAAGTTGTGACGGAGCTGAAATATTGCTCTCACAGGTGAGGTCTTTTTTCTAGAATCAGGTCAATGGCCTAGACCATTCTTTTGCAGCTAGCCCCTATCCCCACAAAATGGATGCCATGACTCCTGAAATGGTACGCCAGTTTTGGTCTTTGGTCAGCGAGATTGGCAGGCCAGATTGGCTCACAAAACGCGATGACGACTTGGTGAATCTGCTTCTGAGCGCCTGCCAGAGAAAACATGTCCTCAGCAGTGTCGATGCCTCGGTGCTCAATCGCTACATCAGCATTCGCTTGCCCTTGATTCGCGATATCCTCGTTGAGTGAACGACTCCCGGCACTCATCTTCGTTGAGTAAACACAATTCACAAATACAGTGCGGGGCTTCCCGCCGATTAAGCTAAACCGAGAGAGGACAAGGCTTTCCCAATCATGCTGACCGC
>NZ_JANSJH010000095.1:0-1291 GCF_047462495.1 Synechococcus sp. H55.2
TTAAAATCGGAGGGTACATGCTCTTGGGCCGCTTATGAACCAGCTTGCTCCTGGAAAAGTGATCGGTCAGCGCTATCAACTGGTTCAGAACATTGCGGCAGGGGGCATGGGGCAGGTGTTCAAGGCTGTGGATACCCGCCTGTTCAATCGTCCGGTGGCGGTGAAGCTGTTGCACCAAAACTTGGCAGGCGATGAAAACACCTGCCGTCACTTGCTCAAGCGCTTTCAGCAGGAAATTCGCATCAGTACCCTGCTGGGGGAGCACCCGGCCATTGTCAAGGTGCTGGATTACGGTCTGGAGAACAACCAACCTTATTTGGTGATGGAATACCTGACGGGGCGCAGCTTGGGAGAACTGATGCTCAAGCACCCGCTGCTGCCCCCTCAGCAGGTGGTGAAGATCGCCCGCCAAGTGTGTGCCGGTCTCTACTATGCCCACAATTTGGAGACCGAGCAAGATGGCCACCTCATCAAAGGAGTGATCCATCGCGACATCAAGCCCAGCAATCTCTTTGTTTTGAAAGATGAGACCCTGGGAGAGACGGTCAAGATCCTGGATTTTGGCATCGCCAAGTTGCTGAGCGACGTTTCTTTGGCCCTCAGCACCCAAACCACCGGCTTTTTGGGGACGGTGCGCTACGCCTCTCCCGAGCAGGTGCGCGGCGAGGAATTGGATCCCCGCTCCGACATCTACTCGTTCGGCGTGGTGCTCTACCGCATGCTGACCGGGCAACACCCCCTACAGCCCAAGACCGATTCTTTTCCCGGTTGGTACGAGGCCCACAATTACCAACAGCCTCGGCCCTTCGACCGCTCCCAGTTGCCTCATGAGATCCCGCCGGCGCTGGAGGAAGTGGTGCTTGCTTGTCTGGCCAAAGACCCCGGCCAGCGGCCCCAGACCATGAGGCTCCTCAGCGACCAATTGGAGAGATCCCTGCAATCCCACAACAGCGCCGGATCTTCCCTCACGCCCCCTCCAACAACCTCGCCGTTTTCCGAGCGCACCCTGGCAGCCATCGATGATTGGGAAGGCGCCCAGCCGGACTCCAGGGACAGGCAGATCCCCCTCTGGGGAGGGATAGCTCTTTTTGCCGCCATTGCCGGGAGCACTTTTTGGGGCCTGCGTCTGCTTTTGAATCCGGGTACAGACATTGAGAGACCGCCTGCTGTTCCTTTGCCCTCTGACACCGATGAGCGGGAGGCCGGCCCAGATCCACTGCTGGACTGGCTGCTGCGGGATGGTGAGCCAGTGTTTGAAGATGATCCTGATCCGGTTCGGGAGAACCCTCAA
>NZ_JANSJH010000095.1:1391-10243 GCF_047462495.1 Synechococcus sp. H55.2
CCTCAACCCGAACCCACGCCCACATCGCCACCCACCCCAGCACCCCAGCCCACTTCACCGCCACCCACCCCTGCGCCTCCGCCCGTTGCAGCGCCGGCCCCCCCGCCCACTCCCATTCCCAGCACCCCCCTGCCGCCCCAGCCGGTCAATCGCCCCCTCTTTCCCCCCATCAACCGGGCCGCTCCTCCTGCTGCTGCCTTTCCCACCCCTGCCCAAAACCCTACGCCCAGCTTCCTACAACGCCTGCGCGAAGAGCGGGAACGCTTGGGGAAGGACTAAGCCGAAAAAAAGGGATCCCTGAGGATCCCCTGGCAAAGAGCTGGGCAAGGCTAGTCCTCGATGGGATCCCCCGTCAGAGGATCCCAGAAGAGGGTCAGTCAGGCGGCTGCCAGCCGGGCATTGGCGGCATCCCAGTTCACCAGGTGTTCCAGGTAGGCGCTGATGAAGTCGGGACGCCGGTTTTGGTAGTCCAGGTAGTAGGCGTGCTCCCACACATCCAGGGTGAGCAAGGGCACTTGGCCGTGCACCAGCGGGTTTTCGGCGTTGGGGGTTTTGGTGACCTTGAGGGTGCCGTTGTCCAGCACTAGCCAAGCCCAGCCGCTGCCAAACTGGGTGGCCGCCGCCGTTTTGAAGGCTTCCACAAACTTGTCGTAGCCGCCCAGGTCGGCGTTGATCTTGTCGGCGATGGGCCCCGTCGGCGCGCCGCCCCCACCCGGCTTCATGGATTCCCAGAAGAAGGTGTGGTTCCAGACCTGGGCGGCATTGTTGAAGATGCCCACTTTGTCGGGATCCCCAAACGTGGTCTTGATAATTTCTTCCAGGGACTTATTGGCCAGATCGGTGCCCTCGATCAGCTTGTTCAGGTTGGCCACGTAGGCGGCGTGGTGCTTGCCGTGGTGGTAGGAGAAGGTTTCCGCCGACATATAGGGCTTGAGGGCGTCGGCAGGGTAGGGCAGAGCTGGGAGTTCAAAAGCCATAATCGTCTGTCCTCTGTGTCTTGTGCAAGGAATGCAAGAAAGAACGCGGCCAAGGCTAAGGGTAAACCAGACAAAGGCGTTACCTTTCTTTGCAGTCTTAGTGTAACTCAGAACGATTACGCTTTGGGATCCCCTGGGCCCTTCGATGACCGGGGGCTAACGGGATCCCTGCCGCAGCAGCTCGATCAGCAGGGGGGCGACATCCCGCAGCAGCGGGATCAAAACCGCTGTGATGGCGGCGATGGTAACCACATTGCGGGTGAAGTTGAGGGTGTCGCGGCTGAGCTGGAAAAACCGCTCGTCCCAGCGTTTGACCTCGGCTTCCAGACGTTCTTCTGCCTTAGCGACGCGCTCCTCGGCGTTGGCGATGCGTTCCTCAGCTCTGGCGATGCGCTCTTCGGTGCCGGCAATGGTCTGCAGCAGCTCTTGGTTTTGCCGGGCCAGTTGGGCGATGGCTTGAGCGTTGGCCTCGACGGTGCGCTCGATGCGCGCCAGCCGCTCCTCGCTATTGCTCATGGTCTCCTTCTCGGGGGGAGAAATTGATGGGGGCTGGGGAAGTCTTGGGGTGGGATCCCTTGCAGGGCCTCGGCCATGAAGCGCTTCCAGGTGGGGGCGACAAAAGCGCCCCCTGCCGTGCCGGGCAGCATGGGGGAGTTGTTGTCGTTGCCGATCCAAATGGCGGTGGACAGTTGCGGCACATAGCCGATAAACCAGGCGTCGCGAAAGTCGGAGGTGGTGCCGGTTTTGCCTGCTACCGGTCGCCCATCGTCCAGACGGGCCGCGGTCCCGGTGCCCTGGGTCACCACCCCCTTGAGGATCTGGTTGAGGGTAGCCACCGCCCAGGGATCCAAAACCTGCTGCGGCTGGGGCTTGGCCTCGAAGAGAATCTGACCGTTGCGATCCACCACCTGGGCCAAGAAGGTTGGCTCCACCCGGTAGCCGCCATTGGCAAACACCGCATAGCTGGCCGCCATCTCCAGGGGGCTGATGCTGGCCGAGCCCAGGGCCGTGGCCAGGTTGGGGAACATCTCGGCGCTGATGCCCGTGGCCTGGGCTGCCGCGATGACGTTGCGGATCCCAACCTCATCTGCCAGCTTGACGGTGGGCACGTTGCGGGAGAGCTCCAAGGCGCGGGCAAAAGTGAGGGGGCCGTAAAAGGTGTTGTCGTAGTTTTTCGGGCTGTAGGGGGGCGAGCCGGGATAGGTGACAGGGGTGTCTTCCAGGATACTGCCAGGAGAATACCGCCCGCTGGCCAGGGCCGCGTAGTACACGTAGGGCTTGAAGGTGGATCCCGTTTGGCGAAAAGCCTGGGTGGCGCGGTTAAATTGGCCCCGTTGGGCGTTGATGCCGCCCACAAGGGCCTTGACATAGCCGGTGCGGGGATCCACTGCCGCCAGGGCCATCTGGTCGGCTCGGCGAGCGGCTGCAATGCGGGGCCCATCTTCGTTGACAATGCGCTCTGCCAAGCGTTGCAGCCGCAGGTCGATGGTGGCCTGCACCCGCAGCCCCCCCTGGAGAATTGCCTGCTCGCCATAGCGACGCCGCAGCTCGGCTTCGATGACGTCGGTGACCGCCGGGGCGTTGCTCTGGAAGGAGGTGATGCGGCCCAAGGTCAATTCTTGCTCGCGGGCTGCCTGGGCTTCTTCCGGGGTAATCCACTTCAGCTCCACCAGGCGATCCAGCACCAGCCGCTGCCGGCGTTTGGCTCCCTCCAGGTTACGGAAGGGGCTGAGGGTTTCTGGAGCCGGCAGGATCCCGGCCAACATCGCCGCTTCCGCCAAGTTTAGCTCTGCCGCATCCTTGTTGAAGTAGCTGCGGGCCGCCGCCTGGATGCCGTAGAGGTTGTGCCCCCAGTACACCTGGTTGAGGTACATCTCCAGGATCTCGTCTTTGGTAAAGACCTGCTCCAGCCGCACCGCCAGCACGACCTCGGCTACTTTGCGGCTGAGGGTGCGCTCCGGCCTCAAAAACAGGTTCTTCACCAGTTGCATCGTCAGGGTGGAGCCGCCTCCCGCTGAGCCCAAGCCCCCCTCAACGCTGCCCAGAAGGGCCCGGCCCAAGCTGACCGGGTTGATGCCGGGGTGGGTGTAGAAGTGGCTATCTTCAATGGCCAGCAGCGCCTTTTTCATCTCCGGCGAGACCTCGTCCAGCGAGATCACCTCCCGGTTGGCTTCCCCATGCAAGCTGGCAATCGGCTCGCCGCGAATATCGACAATGTGGGTGGTGGCCACCGGCACGTAGTCCCGCAATTGATGCACATCCGGCAGGTTGCGGAAGCTGATGGCCAACCCCATCAAGCCGGCGGCCGTCGCCGTAGATCCCAACAGCAGGGATCCCAGCAACAGATTGCCCACCGTGGCGGCAACCTGAGCCCTCCAGGAGGGGCGGGTGGGTGGGGCCGCGCCGGCGTACTCACCATACCCCAAGCGGGGGGAGAGATGGCCGCGAGCCCCCGAGCGTCTGCGACCGTAGGTCACGTCAAAAACTCCGTCACTTCAGCGTTGCGGAGCGACCGCAAGTCTGACCCATTATAGGGCGGTGCTTCTTGGGCCGGCAGGGGATCCTTTCTGGGTGGGGCGAAGCCGGGTGGGTGGATAGGCTTAAAATGGCTCATGGTGCACCTCGATCCAAGGGATGGAATCAACTCTAGGGACATCGCCAACTGCCCTCTCGTCGGCCCCAAGGGATCCCTGCATCGCCGAGATCGCCCAGCGGGGGGTGGCCGAGATCTTCCCGGGGGGGGCGGCAGCTCTGGAAGAGCGCTTGGCCACAACGGATCGCCCTTTGCGGGTCAAGCTGGGCATCGATCCGACGCGGCCAGATCTGCACCTGGGCCACGCGGTGGTCTTGCGCAAGTTGCGGCAGTTTCAGGATGCCGGCCACGTGGCCATTTTGCTCATTGGGGATTTTACGGCGCTGGTGGGGGATCCCACTGGCCAGTCGGAGGCGCGTCCCCGCCTGACGCCGGCAGAAGTGGAAGAAAACGCCCGCACCTATCTGGAGCAGGCTGGCAAGATTTTGGACTTTGCGACCCCTGGCCGGCTGGAGGTGCGCCGCAACAGCGAGTGGCTGGCCCGCCTCACCCTCAGCGAGCTAATCGAGCTGCAGGCCCAGATGACGGTGGGGCAGATGTTGGCCAAAGAAGACTTTGCCCAGCGCTACCAAGCTGGAACACCGGTGTACTTGCACGAATTTCTTTACCCCCTCCTGCAGGGCTACGACTCGGTGGCCCTGGCAGCCGACGTGGAGCTGGGGGGAACCGACCAGCGCTTTAACCTCCTGGTTGGCCGAGAGCTGCAGCTTTGGAAAGGCCAAACGCCGCAGTTTTGCCTGACGGTGCCGCTTCTGGAGGGCTTGGATGGCTACCAGAAAATGTCCAAGTCCAAAAACAACTACGTGGGCCTGACCGAGGATCCCCTCACCATGTACTCCAAGCTGGAGAAGGTGCCGGATCACCTGGTGGAGCGGTATTTTGAGTTGCTCACGGCGGTGCCCCCCTCAGAGCTGCCGGCGGATCCCCGTCAGCGCCAGATTCTCCTAGCCAAAACTCTGGTGGCCCAATTTCACTCCCCTGAAGCGGCAGAAGAGGCGCAGCGCACCGCCCAAGCCCTGGTGTTGCAAGGCAATCTCGTCGAGACGGGATCCATCCCCACCTTTGCCGTCGAGGGCTTGTCTTACCCGGCAAAACTCAGCTACATCCTGCGCGAGTCCGGCCTGTGCAAGAGCGCCGCCGAGGCCCGTCGGCAAATCCAAGGAGGCGCCGTGCGGCTGGACGGACAAAAAGTGGAGGATCCCGACTTGGAGTTTGCCAACGCTTCTGACCTGGTCGGGCGGGTTCTCCAGGTGGGCAAGAAGGCCTTCCGCCGCTTGGTGGTGGGCCCAGAGTAGTCAGCCCCCAACCCCTCTCCCTTGATGAGACCGGGAAGGGAGGATCAACCATTAACGGGTGGGGGTGGGCTTGAAACCGAGCCCGGCTTTTTTCTGCTTGGTCTTGGCTGGGGGATTGAACAGCGGTGAAGCCAACAAGGTTTGCGGGAAAACGGGCTCCGCCTTGGGCCGGATCGATCTCGCCTCCGCCACAGCTTCAGCGAGCTTCTGCCGCACCAGCTCTTGGGTCTCCAAGATATTGGGATCCGCCGCCCATTCCGGGGCTTCCCTGACCGGATCGTCTTCGGAAGTAAATTCCAAGTCGT
This sequence comes from Synechococcus sp. H55.2, assembly GCF_047462495.1. Taxonomy (NCBI): domain Bacteria; kingdom Bacillati; phylum Cyanobacteriota; class Cyanophyceae; order Synechococcales; family Synechococcaceae; genus Synechococcus; species Synechococcus sp. H55.2. Next base: position 6,562 of record NZ_JANSJH010000095.1, read on the forward strand.
AAACCTCGTTGCGGTAATCGGGGCTGAAGCACTCCCAGGCGCGCAAACTGTAGAAGTAGGGGAATAGCCGCACCATGCGCTCGATATCTAGGTGTGCTGCAAAGCAACAAAAAGCCTCTTCTTCAGAGACCGGAAATGGCGCGTAGTGCTCGGAAACAAACCACTGCAAAAACTTGCGCGCCTCCGGAACAACCTGCTCTGGGGCCATGGATCCCAGCGCCGCCGCGTTGAAGCAGTTGACCAAAAGGTGCTCCAGCAGCACGGCGTTGTACTCGGCAAAGCAGGTTTGCTCGCGGCTTTCTACCGGCTGCCAGGGCATATTGCCGTTGGCGGCGATAAACAGATGCACCAAGTCATGCGAGGGATTGGTTTGAATGGCGCCGTGCCCCTCCAGCTTGGCCCCGTCACAGCTAAAGATTTGGTACTGCGGGCTCCAGTAGAACTTCAGTTGCTTGGCCGCCATGTCCGACCGTCCTCCTCACCCAGAGGGATCCCTCTAGAGCTTACACCCGCAGGCGGGCTACAGGCACCTCTGCAGGGACAATCGCCGTCGCCCCTGCCCTGCCCCAAATGGAGACAGAGAAGGTTTCCTAGCCAAGGTTAAAGGAGAGCAATTAGCTTGCAGAAACGTCGTCGATAGAAGCAATCGACCCGAAAACAAGCTTATAGTGTACTTTCTTATACACTTGGGTTCTTTTCTCCGCGATGCTCCTGAGTTCTTCTCATGGTAGGTTTACGCTGCTGTCCTCAAGCTTGTCTGTGTTATCGGCTATATTCTTCAGGTTTCAACAATGCAGCTTAGCAGACCCCAAAACCGAGAAACTGGCTGGGCAATTGTCTTGATCCTGCTGGGGATCTCCATAACCGGCTGTGGCTCTTCCAGTAGCACAGGGATCGACCCTGCTTCTTTGGGATCCCAAACGCGCTTGACCTTCAACGGGGCTCTGACGCGCAGTTTCAGCACCACCCAGGGGGAGATGGAGTTCAACATTGCCCTCTTGCAAGCAGGGGATCCGCCTCAGCCGGTCACCCAGCTTTCTCCTGCCCAGGTCAGCTTGCAAGTTAACCGCGTAACCGATCTGCAAGGGATCCCGCAGTCAGCCACAGTAACTCTAAGCCCCACCCGCATCGAGAACCCTCGAGCTGAGCTGGCCCGTCAGCCTTTGCTCATGGCCATCCTCATGGACGGCTCCGGCAGCCTGTTGGTTTTGGATCCCCAGTCCCGTCGCTTCTTAGCTGTTTTTGGGCTTTTGGATCAATTTCGCACCACACCCTTGGATCTGGGGGCGGTGCTCCGTTTTGATAACCGAGGGGCCGGTTTTGGCGCTACGGCTCTCGGCCAGCCTTTGCGCACGGCCCAACTGCTGCAAGACTTCACCAGCGACAAGCAACTGCTTAGGCGAGGGGTATTGCGGGCAAATCCCGGTGGGAACACCGCCTTGTATGACGCCACGGTGGAAGCCGGGCGTTTCTTAAGTGACTTTCGCCCCAATGAGACCTTCAACCGCCGCCTGGTGGTGTTTACCGACGGCATCGACAACGAGAGCACCCGCTCCATTGACCAGACCATTCGGGAGCTCACAACTCTGGCCCAAGAGCGGGGGCAGAAGCTGACCGTGTATGTAGTTGGGCTGGGCGTTGACTTAAACCTGCTGGAGCTCCAGCGACTGGCGGCGGCCACAGAAGGCACGTTTGTGCTGGCGCGGTTTGCCGAGGCTCTGGAAGCTCCCTTTGCCAATCTATTCCCTGCTGCTATTGGAGAGCACCGCCTGCAGGTGCGGGTACAAAGTAATGTTCCCCTACCTGCTGGCTCTTATCTTCTCAGCGGCGAACTGCGGGTCGAAAGAGAGGGAAGCCGTTTTGTGACATCCTTTAGCGACGCCGTTCTCACGGTGGGATCCCGCTAGAGCCCTTCTGCAAACCAACAACATCCGCAATTGAGAGCGAGGCATAGGCATATGTTTCGACGACTGGGCACATCCAGCAGATTTTGGCGACCGGCTGCGCTTGTCCTGGCTGCTGTGGTTACAGGCTCCCTCACTGTTTTGCTGAAAAGTTGCGGTAGTGGCGGCTCTGGCAATCCTGCTGGGGCGGGGTTGCCGACAAGGGATCCCGCTGCCGGCTCCGCGGCTGCCATCCTGGGGCTAGTCGTTGATCCCTTTGGTCAGCTTTGTGGCCCGGGATCCACGGCTACTCTTTGTGCAGGCGGGCCAGTCTTTTCGGCAGGCAACTCAGTTCAGCTAGTCGGCTTGAGCTCACGGGGAGAGATTTTGTTTCCCCCCTTGGCCACTGCCACCCTGGATAGCAACTTGCGCTTTACGATTCCCTTTTCTGGCTCGATCACGCAGCCGCCGGGGAAATTGGTTTCGGTGCAATCGAACCTCGTTGGGCAGGGACGGCAGGCCAGCCAGCCTACACCGCTGCGGGGATTTGTTTTCAGTGCAGCCGTCGATGTCTCTCCTTGGAGCGAGGCTCTCTATCGCATCTTGCTGCGGGAACGGGAGCGAGTGCCCTTCTCGAACTTGGCCCCCCCTGAGGTTAGGGATTTGGAGAACATTTTGTTTGTTAGCATTCCTCTTTCCAGAACTGCCCGTAACCTAGAGGAAATTATTGGCGATATCATTCAGCAAGCGGATCGGCTGAGTTTTAATGGACTGCGTTTTGTAGAGGATCTGATTCGAGTTTGCTATGCCCCGGAAGGCAATCAATCCGATCAACCCTGTCGGCTGCGGATCCCGGTGCCTACTCCGCCTCCAGTGCCCATTGAACCGCCGGCAACTCGGCCACCAGCTTCTCCTCTTGCTCCCGGAACTCCTTTGCCGGCAGCAACACCTTCTCCTGAGGCTCCTACCCTACCCATCGTCATCACCAATAGAGCTTCAGTCCGTCTATCATCTGGAACCTTAGTATTCAGTAACCCAGTTACAGTGAGAGTGGACAATTTGTAGCTGCTTCGCTTGGAATTGAGTCCTGTTTCTTTCTTTTTTGAAGACATTCCCTGAAAAAGCGAGGAGTGTTAGATGTTGACCTCAAGACCGTCTCTGCCCAACTCTAAGCAACCCGCCGGGCTACTGCAGATTCTCAGCCGTACTTTGGGATCCGTTTCCACAGCTTTGCTCATTTTGCTTTTGAGAGTGGAGAATGCCGACTCCGCTACATCAGGGAATATACTTCTGCAACACTCTGCTCAAGATGAGCTGGTCTTTATCGACCAAGCTTTGCCCGATCTGTCGATCTTGCTAGCAGGGATCCGACCTGGAACAGAGATTATTCTTTTGGATCCTAACAAAGACGGGATCCAGCAGATCGCCGAGGCGCTGCGAGGTCGAAAAGGTGTTAGAGCTTTGCACATTCTATCTCACGGGCAGGCGGGCTCAATACAGTTGGGCAAAAGCCTTCTCAGCCTAGAAAACCTATCCGAGTATGCAAGCTTGCTCTCGCAGTGGAAATCTAGCCTGGCTGATGATGCAGAGATCTTGATCTATGGCTGCGAAGTGGCATCTGGCTTAGAGGGAGAGCTTCTCATCAAGCAGCTAGCTCATCTAACAGGAGCTGATATTGCCGCTTCTACCAACCTTACAGGTTATGCTGGATACGATGCAGATTGGGTTCTAGAGGCTGCGACCAGCTCCATTGCTACCCCCACAATTTTTGTGGAAGGCTCAGTGGAGCATCGTTACCA
>NZ_JANSJH010000096.1:0-6887 GCF_047462495.1 Synechococcus sp. H55.2
GGGGTGAGGGCAGCGACGCGGAGCGCTTGGGTCGGCGGCAATAGCAAACTTGATACTAAAGGGTTGCACCTCGGTCTTGTAACCATTGGACAGCCAAGCTGTGTTGGCGTTTTTGGGCATAGGCCAAAGGAGTATGCCCATCTTCATTGCGAGGGTTCAATTCGGCCCCATTTTCCAGCAAAAGTTCCAGGATTGCCACATGCCCCTCCCAAGCAGCCCAGTGCATCGGTGTTGCCCCAAATCGGTTGCGCGCATTGACATTGGCCCCATACAAGAGCAGAAAGCGAGCAATGCCCAGTTGCCCTTGGGTAGCAGCCTCGTGCAGAGGAGTTCGACCGGTTGCATCGGCGGCATCCACCGGCGCTCCTTTGGATAACAGGCGGGCCAGGATGCTTTTTCGTCCGGTGGTCGTGGCCCAATGGAGAACGCCAGAGGTATTGGCTCCTTTTTGGATGAGCAGACCGATCACCTCTGCCTGATCGGTTAAGGCAGCCCGATGGAGAGGGGTATATCCATAGCCATCTGGAAGGTTGATGTCGCTGCCTGCCCTCAAAAGACGCTCCACCAGCTTGACCCGACCGCTGGCGGCGGCCAAATGGAGCGGGGTGACACCTGTGGGATCCAAGGCATTGGGAGAAGCACCATGGGCCAAGAGCAAATCCAGCAGTTCCAAATTGCCAAGCAGTGTTGCTTTATGAAGCAAGGTCAGTCCTTGAGCATCGACAGCATTCACATCTTCCCCTTGCTGCAAATGGGATAATAATTGCTCTTGATCTTGATCTGCAAGAGCTTGATGAAGGGCTTCACTCATAGTCGATCGATAGAAGTCAAAGAAACCGATTGGGAATGGGGTTTCCAAATAACTTGGGCAAAGTCTAACACCGGATCCCTACCCTTGAGGTAGCTACAGGAAGAGAGACCTCTGCGTGCTCAGTCAAAGTGGCATTACAGCATCAAGCCCCAGCTAGGAGAACAACTTTCCATGAGATCGCATGAGCGCCGAGAAGATCCCTTGGTTTAGCCCGGCTTGGCATGGCATGATCATCGGCATAATCAGGGGTCGGAGCTGACTTTTGGCCCAGGTTCTGCCACTCTCAATTCCCTTCCTTCTGCCACCGCTCATGGACTACTACGCGATTCTCAACCTATCGCCGGAAGCGGACATCGAAGATATCAAGCAAGCCTTTCGCCGGTTGGCGCGGCAGTTTCACCCCGATGTGGCAGGGGAGGGATCTCGAGAGCGGTTCCAGCAAATCTATCAGGCCTACCAAGTGCTGAGCGACCCCGAGCAGCGGCGGCGCTACGATGCCCAGCGTCAATCTCCTCCTGCCGCCGGCCAGAGGCGGGTGGTCATCCGCACCGCCGGCTCTTCATCGGCAGAGCACCTCGATCCGGAATTGCTCAAAGAAGGGATTGCCCGCGTCAAGGCAGCCTGGCGCGAGCGTAAGTTGCCCACGGCAGTGGCTCTGGCAGAGGCGCTGTTGAAACGGTTTCCCAACTCCGGCGAGGCCATCCACCTCTTGGCTTTGGCCTACCAGCGCTTCGGCAACCACTTGATCTACGAGGGTCGCCACCAGCAGGCGGAAGCTTACCTGAGAAAGGCTTTGGCTATGGAGCCCCACAACCGGGAATTGACCTTTGAAATCCGGCGAGACTTGGCTCGTCTGGGATCCCGCTAGCTTACCTGGGGCGAGATCCCCAACTGCTGGGCGGCCCACTGCCGGAGCTGTTGGCGGTTCACCTTGCCCTGGAGATTGCGCGGGATCCCGGTGCACCACAGCCAGCGCTTCGGATGCTTGAAGGGACTCAGTTGGCGGCTCAGGTGTTGCTTGAGGCGCATCTCCAGCTCTTGGGGGATCGCCGGGAGCCCGGTTTTGGGGACGACCACCGCCACCACCTGCTGCCCCCATTCGGCATCGGGCAGACCCAGCACCCACACATCGTCCACCCAGCCGCTGGCCCGAACCTCTCCTTCCACCTCGGCAGCCATCACTTTTTCTCCGCCAGTCAGGATCAGGTCGTCGGCGCGACCCAACCAAAAGAGGTGGCCCTGCGAGTCCAGATAGCCCCAATCGCCGGGGGTGAAGCCTTGCTGATGCCATTGGCGCAAACCAAAGTGCTCCGCACCGCTGACGCGAAGGGCGGCCTGGGGGTAATGGCCCAGTGCCAGCGACTTGGCCCGGATGTGGATGAATCCCACGGCATCGCTGGGCAAGGGATCCCCTTGTTCACTGCGGATCTGGAGCGTGGCGTGGGGCAGGGGCCGGCCCAGGCTGTCGTTTCCTTGCCAAAAAGCCTCCGGCAGAAGCGTACAGACTTGGGAAGCCGTTTCGGTCATGCCGTAGGTGAGGGCAAGGGGCAGGTGCAGTTGTCGGGCCTGTTGCCGCAAGCTGGGCCAGGTGGGGCCACCACCGACCAAAATGGCGCGAAATTGGCGCAGGCTCTCCACAACTCCCGGCTGGGGGTTGAGCAACAGCCGTTGCAACTGAGTGGGTACCAGCGATAGAAAACTCCCCGGCAAGGGGGGATCCCAGGCCTCGGCCTGCTGTTGCCGTTTCCAATCCCAGACGATCCACTGCCCACCGGTCAGCCAGGAGCGAACAGCCTGCATCAGGCCGCTGATGTGGTGCAGGGGCAGCAGGCAATAGCTATGGACGCAGTCCACGCCGAAGTGCTGTTGGTGGGCCTTGGCCGAGGCGCTGAGGGTACGCCAAGAGTGGATTGCCCATTTCACCTGGCCGCCGGAGCCGCCGGTAGGGATCCCGATCAACGGCCAATGGGAGCCGGGTACAGCCTCCCGCAGAGAGGGGTTCAATGGGCTGGGATCCCCCTCCAGCCGGCCTTGCCGCCAGCGCCAGCCGCCTCCCAGGCCAGCCACAGCCTGGGCCCACTCTCGTTCTCCCCACTTGGGATTGCCCAAGAAGAGCGGGATCCCCAGTTTTTGACAGGTCAAAACGGCGGCCCACACCTGCAGCGGATCTGAGTCTGCCAGCAGCAGGGGAGCTGTCTTTTCTGCCAAGGGGCGCAATTGCTCTTCCAGTCCAGACAGGCGCTCCCGCCAAGTAACGGAGTGGCAACAGGGGTTCGGAAACATGCTTGGGCCGGTTTGGTCGGTCATCATGCAACTAAAGCGGAGCACCGCCGACACTAGACACAGAATAGCTTGGACTCCACAAGGCAGTTTTGTTGTGTGGCTTGAGCTCATCCGTCGAGAAGCCCCGCCCTCTGTCTGCGCACTGCAAAACCTCACCGGGCTGAGAATGCTGCTGGAAGTCCGGCTGGCCATTGGCCCTGCTCGTGAGCCAATTGCGTTCTGCAAAAGATCTGCATAATTTGGATAATCTGGACAAAGGGACGAGGTAAAGTCATGCCTTGGGAGCTGGGGCGGTTTTGGAACACGCTGACCTACTACGAGGCGTTGCCCTTTGCCGACTTCTGGCGCTGGGTTCAGAATGGGTTGCAAAGCCCAGCAGTTAACTGTATGCCTCCTTCCCTGACTCCGGCCACTTCCCTTCCGGTGGTTCTTTTGGGCGATGGCCTGCCCGAAGGTTTGGCAGAGGCGTTGCACCGGCAGGGAGCAGCGGTGGGGCAGAGCCAGGACTGGCTGACGGCCAGGGTGATCTTAGGGCTGGGAGCGCCAGAGACGGCCAAGGCTCACCTGGAGCGGCTACGCCGCAGTGGACAGACGGAACAGATGCTCTTTGACTTCCGCCGGCCCGATCCCCAGTTGAACCAGTTCTGGGGCATCCTGGACGATGTGGTGATGGGCGGGGTGAGCCAAAGCCAACTGCTCTGGGGAGAGGGCGAGCTGCTGTTTACGGGCCAGGTTTCCACGGCCAACTTCGGCGGCTTTGTTTCCACCCGCACGCGCAATTGGCAGCCGCCCTTGGATGCCTCAGGGTTTGCCGGCCTGGAGCTGCGGCTACGGGGCGATGGACAGCGCTACAAGGTTCTGCTGCGGGATCAAGGGGGCTGGGACAGCCCGGCCTACAGCTATGCTTTCGACACCACCCCAGGGGAGGAGCAGACTGTTCAAGTTCCTTTTGCCGAGATGGTGCCCACCTTTCGCGCCCGCCGGGTTGCCGCTCCCCCCTTGAATACCCGCCAGATCCATTCGCTGCAACTGATGCTGAGCAAGTTTGAAGCCGACGGCAGCCCCAACCCCCGTTTTCGGCCTGGGCCGTTTCGGCTGGGCGTGCGTTGGATCGGGCTCTATCGCCAGGAGCCGCTGCCGCAACTGATTGGGGTGGTGCGGGGATCCCTGGCGCCCGATTGGGTGGCGGCCCTGCAGGAGAGCTCCAGCCGTTGGTGTGGGGTGGAGATTCCCGCCGAGATCGAGGGATCCACCTTAGCCGCTCACCTACTGCGCCTTTTGCGCTCGCCCGCCAGTGTGGGCCGGGTGGTGCCCCTGCAAGCCTTCCATGGCTAAGCTTCTTGGCGGCCTCCAGGGATCCCTAGGAATGGGGCTTTTGGCCCTCCTGTGGCTGGGGGCGGGCCAGGGGATCCCTTACCTATTTGACTGGGACGAGCTCATTTACGCCAGCTTGGCGCGGCAGATGCTGGCCAGCGGCGATCCCCTGGCTTTGCAGATCAACGGCGAGCCCTTCTACGAGAAGCCGCCCCTGTTTTTCTGGCTGCAGGCCCTAGCGATGGCGGCCCTGGGGATCAACGAAGGGGCGGCGCGGCTGCCCAATGCCTTTGCCGGCGGCATCACGGTGGCCCTCTTGGTGGCGTGGGGAGCGCGGCTGCGCGGGGTGGGGTTTGGCTGCCTCTGGGGGGTCCTGCTCCTGACGGGCTACCTGCCTTTGTTTTTCTACAAAACCGGCCTCATCGACCCGCTGTTGAATTTGGGCATGGGCGTGGGGCTGGGATCCCTTTGGGCTGCTGACGAGGCCTGCCGGGCCGGCCGCTCCGGGCAGGGGTGGAGCGCTCTGGGCGCGCTGGCCTTGGGCCTGGCGGTGTTGGCCAAGGGGCCGGTGGGGCTGGTGTTGCCGCTGGGCATCTGGGCCCTCTACAAGCTCTGGCAGCGGGATCCGCCAAGGCGGTGGGGGGAGATGGTGGCCTTCCTCGGCTTGGCGGGGGCTATTCCTCTGGCCTGGCTGGCGCTGGAAGCAGCGGCGCGGGGGCTGCAGTGGCTGGCGGCGTTTTGGCACTACCAGTGGGGTTTGGTGAGTACCCCCAGCGGCCACCCCGGCCCAGTCTATTTTCATCTGCTGGCCTTTGCTCTAGGGTGTTTTCCCTGGGCGGCTCCGGCCTTGGCCGAGATCTTGGCCAGCCTCCATAGGCACAGTAACCCGGCAGGGGCGGATTTAACTCAGCGGGCAGAACGCCTGCTGTTGGTGGCCTTCGGGGTGGTGCTGGCTCTGTTTTCGCTCTTAGTGCAAACCAAGTTGATCCACTACACCTCGCTGCTTTATCCCATCGGCGCCTACTTTGCTGCCCTGCGCCTGCAACGCCTGGGGTCAAGAGAGGCTCAACTCAGCGTTTGGGAAGGCGGCTGGATCCTGCTGAGCGGCTTGTTTTGGCTAGCCCTGTGGCTGCTATTGCCCTGGCTGGGATCCCAGGATCCCGTCCTGCTGCCGGTGGCCGAGAAGAGATTGGCCGCTTTGGGGATCCCGCTTTCCGACCTTTTCGAGAGCCTAGCGGGCAGCTTGGCGCTTGGATATCTCCAGGCTGAGGTGGAGTGGCCCTCCTTCACCTATGGCCCTGCTGTGCTCCTGGCGTTGGGGGGACTGGCCTGGATTAGAGCTCGGCACAATGTTCGAGGATGGGCCATCTTGCTCTTGGCCACAGGACTAAGCGCCCAGTTGGCCTGGAGCTGGGTTTTCCCAAGGGTGTTGCAGCATACTCAGGGGGGATCCATCTACTTTTTCCGCCAGTTTGCCGGCCCAGAACCGGCTCTTTCGGGAAGGGTTGGCCTCTATGGGCTGCGGTCGTTTGTACCCTATTTTTATGGCCCGCTGCGGGTGCCCTATGCCGCCAACCCGGAGGAGCTGGCCGCCTGGCAGGTGCCCGACTATCTGGTGACCTGGGATCCCTTTGTAGCTGAGCTAGCAGCAACTTGGCAGGTCGTAGAGCGCCGCAGCCCCTTTTGGCTGTTGAAAAAAACCTCTTCTCTCCCCTAGCCGCAAGATGAGCCAGTACGTGTTGCGTATCAGCGACCTTCCCCTTCAGGATCGCCCGCGCGAGCGGCTGCTTAACCAAGGGGCAAGAAACCTCTCCCACGCGGAGCTGCTGGCCATTTTGCTCAACACCGGCCAGGGGGCAGGTAAGCTCTCGGCCGTTGGCCTGGCCCAGTTGCTCTTGAAAAAATTGGAAGCCCAGGGGGATCCCTTGGCCCAACTGCGCCAGCTGGAAGCCGGGGAGCTGCTGCAAATTGAGGGCATCGGCCCAGCCAAAGCAGCAACAGTGTTGGCGGCCATCGAGCTGGGGCGGCGGGTGTTTTTGGCCCGACTACCCGAGCGGACGGTGATTGAATCGCCAGAACAGGCGGCCATGGCCCTAAGCGGTGACCTGATGTGGGAGACCCAAGAGCACTTTGCCGTCCTGCACTTGGACATCAAACACCGCCTTATCGGCCAGCAGATTGTAACCCGGGGAACCGCCACGGAAACTCTCACTCACCCGCGGGAAACCTTCCGCAGCGCCATCAAGCAAGGAGCCAGCCGCATCCTGGTGGCCCACAACCACCCCTCCGGCAGTTTGGATCCCAGCCCGGAGGATCTTGCCCTGACGCAGCAACTCTTGCAGGCGGGGCAACTGCTGCAGATCCCGGTTTTGGATCACCTCATTCTCGGCGGCGGGCAGTTCCTCAGCCTGCGCCAGCACACCCGCCTGTGGGAGGAGTTTCCCCAGCCAGAGTAACACCCCCAGCCCCTCTCCCAGGG
>NZ_JANSJH010000096.1:6987-10188 GCF_047462495.1 Synechococcus sp. H55.2
GCCCCTCTCCCAGGGGGAGAGGGGGGCTAGGGATCCGGCAGCGCCTCAAAGCGCATGCCCACCCTGAGCTGGCCGCCGTTGACCAAGTCCCAGGCCGACTGTTCTTTTCTGCCGGGCAGTTGGGCCCGCCGGATGAGAAGGGATCCCTCGCCGGTAGCCACATACACCCCTTCTCCTTTGGCCAACCCCACCACTTCTCCGGGGCTACCCTGGGGAAGAGGGTCGGGCGGCGGATGCAACTGGGGAGCGGCAGAGCGGACAATCTTAATCCGTTTTCCCTGCAAGCCGGTAAAGCAGTCGGGAGAAAAGGCGCGGATTTGGTTGTGCAAGGCCTGGGCTGGGCGCCGCCAATCGAGCTGGAAGTCCTGCTTTTTAAGGAGGGGGGCATAGGTGGCCCGCGAGTCATCCTGGGGAATGGGGGTGATCTCTCCTTTTTCTAGTTTCACCAGGGTTTCCACCAGTAGCTCGGCCCCCAGTTGGGCCAGTTGGGAGGCCAGTTCTAGCCCAGTCTGCTCCGGCCCAATGGGCAGCTTGGCCTGCAGCAAGATGGCTCCTGTATCCAGGCCCTCGTCCATGAGCATGGTGGTGACGCCGGTCTCGGTCTCGCCGTTGGCAATGGCCCACTGGATGGGGGCAGCGCCGCGGTAAGCCGGCAGAAGGGAGGCGTGGACATTGACGCAGCCCAACCTGGGCATTTGCAGCACCGCCGGCGGCAGGATTTGGCCATAGGCCACCACCACAAACACATCGGCAGCCAGCGCCTCTAGCGCCGCCAGCACCTCTGGATCCCGCCGCAGCCGGACAGGCTGCCACACCGGGATCCCATGGGCTTGGGCAAGGACCTTGGTGGGCGGCGGGAGCACCTTCTGCCCTCGTCCCTGCGGCCGATCCGGCTGGCAGACCAAGCCCACTACTTCAAAGGAAGACTGCCGCTGCAACAGGATCTGCAGGGAAGGCAGGGCAAACTCCGGCGTGCCAAAGAAAACAACCCGCATGACCGACCCCTCTGAGCCCTGCCCTTTAGTCTAGAGGGTTAGGGGGAGGTGGGGAGGGCTCGCCAGTGTCAGGCGCTGGAGAAGGAAAGGGAGAAAGTCTGGCCGGGGGAGCCTGCCAAAAGACGGGCTGTTTGAGATCGAACTCTTGGCTCCAGGCCGGCAAGAAGGAGCCGAGCTTCTGCCCAGAAAGCCGCAGCCGTTGCACAAAGGTCCATTCCAGACGGGTCAAGACCCGCCGCACAAAATCCTTGGCCCAGGCCGGATCCGGAACTTCCGCTGCCTGCAAGTTCACCTGTAAGAGGCTCAGCTTGGGGTGCAGATGGACGCGGGCCTGGAGCCCTTGCGGGCGCAGCAGGTAGTTGAGCACATACTGGATGGCTTCTCCATCCCCGCGTTGGGCACGGTACAGCGGGCTGTTGGGGTTGGGCGGCGGCTGGTAGCGCCACTCGCGGTGCCACTCCGGGATCCCTTCTCCCAGAGGAAAGCCGAACAGCTCCACCAGTCGCTGCCGGTAGCTCAGCGCCAGTTGTTCCAGGGTTGGCAAGAGGCCCTGCAGCAGCCGCTCCGGATCCGGGAGGGGATCCCCCTCCAGGCGCAGCAGCAGACGTTGGCCGGAAAGACGCGCCTGCACCTGCAGATGTCCCAGCCCCAGGGATCCCAGGGCTGCTTGCAAGCGAGCCACGATCTCCGGCAGAGCCGCCTGGACATCCACAGAATGGGCAGACACCGGCAGGGATCCGCAACAAGACCAGATCCAACCTAGCCCAATTTCGGCAAGGGCTTGGAGGGGTTGGCGGCTAGGGCTAGATTCCCAGGATTAAACGGGCAACGTAGAAGTAGATCAACACCCCCAGCACGTCCACAATCGTGGTGATGAAGGGGGCGGCCATCAAGGCCGGATCCAGACCAAAGGAGCGAAACAGAAAGGGCAGCCCCGCCCCTGACACCGAAGAGAGAACAGAAATCCCAAATAGGCTTAGCCCAACGATGACCGCCACCAGGAGATCCCGCTGCAGGGCATAGGCCCAGCCGATGGTGATCAAGCTGAGCATGATCCCCAGCATGGCTCCCACCACTGCTTCCCGGACCAGTACCCCCAACCCGTCCTTGAGGCGCACCGCTGCCGTGCTCAGGCCGCGAATCACCACCGTCGAAGACTGGGAGCCGACGTTGCCGCCGCTATCCACCAACAGTGGGATAAAAGCCGCCAGGGCGATCACCTGGCTTAAGACTTCTTCCTGGCCGGCAATAATCGTGCTGGTAAAGGTGTTGGTAAGCAGCAAAATCAGCAGCCACACCACCCGCTTGCGGGCTGCCTGCCAAAAACTGAGGTCGAAATAGTCATCTTCTCCAGACTGCAACCCCCCCAAGGAGTAGATGTCTTCGGTGGCCTCTTGCTCCACGATGTCCAGTACATCATCTACCGTAACGATCCCCACCAGTCGCCGCTCGGCATCCACCACCGGCACCGCCAACAGGTCGTACCGCTGGATGACCTGCGCCACCTCTTCCTGGTCGGTGTGGGTGCTGACAAACACCACCTCCCGGCTCATCACCTCCTCCAGCCGCTGGGCCGGATCGGCCATCACCAACTCCCGCAAGGATAGGGTTCCCGTCAGGTGTCGCTCCTGGTCGGTGACGTAGAGGTAGTAGATGGTCTCGGTTTCGCGGGCCAAGAGGCGCACCCGCTCCAGTGCCTCGGCTGCCGTCAGGTTCTCTCGCAGGGAAATGTACTCCGGGGTCATGATCCGCCCCGCGGTGTTGGGGGCATAGCCCAGCAGCAGGGCCGTGGCTTCCCGTTCCTGGGGGCTGAGCTGGGGCAGCAGTTCGGCAACCACCTTGGCCGGCAGCTCGTCGAAGAGGCGGGCCCGGTCGTCCGGCGACATCTTGTCCAAGATGTCCTGGATCTCGTGGCTCCTGAACTCGCGCAGCAGCGCCTGTTGCAGATCTATGTCCAGGTGTTCGTAAACGCGGATGGCCAGATCCTTGGGCAGCAAGCGAAAGGCCAGAGCCTGCTGCGCCTCCGGCAACTCCCCGATTACCTCGGCAATGTCCACCGCTTGTACGGGCAGCAGGAGAGATTTGGCTTGTTCCAAGTTGTTTTCCCTTAGGGCCAAGCTGAGCTGGCCACGCAAGAGCTCACAAAATTGCTCGCGGCTCAACTCAGGGCTGGGGGCGGGTGGGATCAGCGGGGCGGAATTCAACG
>NZ_JANSJH010000097.1:0-6476 GCF_047462495.1 Synechococcus sp. H55.2
GATGTCCAGCAGCTTGCTGATCTTTGGTCTCGCCTTAGCCAGTACCGCAACGACGTGGCCCATGTGCAGATGAATCGCCAACCCCTATCCAGCGAAAAGCTGGAGAGCTTCGTCTTGCAGGATCTGCTGCCCAAACTGGAAGCGCTGTTTCCCGAATTGACCCGGACAAAAGGGGAATTGGAAGGGGATCCTTCCAGTTCTCAGTAGGCTACAGACATCGGCCCACCCTCAGGTTCTGAGTTTTCAAGCTCGGTCAAACAGTTGGCAGGGGCTTAGCTTGTACAAGTCCTACTGAGCTGGAGAAATACTAAAGAAACCTGAGGGCTGGTCGGGATCGGTGGATTTTGTTTTGTAGCTTCTGCAGCCAGGTATCGGGTGGCTGCTGGGGTTTTGTTTACTTTTTTGTCTCTTGCGCGTTCAGTTCTTAACTCTCCCATTTCTCCTGCGAAAACACCATGTCTCATCACTACTGGCAAGCGAAGCTCTGGGGTTTGCTGCATGATCCTGCCCTCAAGGCCCTCCACAACGCCTCTGGCCGCGCTAAGGAAGGGCTGTGGCCAAACTTAGCGGCGATGCAAGGGTGGATCTCGCCCAAGGCAGAGGGATCCCTCCTAGCAAGCGTTGGCGATGCGGATCTGGTTGCCGCCGCCAGCGATCGGGCTGCCATTGGCCACCTGCCGGTTGCCATCGACTACCAGGTAGCCGATCGCGGCCACAGCCTGGGGCCGGGCCTAGAGATGAGCCATCTGCTTTCGGGGCGCAAGCGCTTTTGGCAACTGCCCGAAGAGGAACACCGGGCCCTGCAGCAAGCCGGCTCCCGCGCCGAGCACCTGATGCAGCTAGAGAAAAAGGTGATTCCCGATTGGATCCGGCAAGAAGAGGAGGATATCCAGAAGGTGTTCTGGTGGTTCTGGCGCTGTTTTCCCCAGGCGTTGGTTCGCAAGTTGGGCGATGAGAACCTCCTGCTTTTGCCGGCGGAAACGCGGCTGCCGGATGGATCCCTGTGGAGCCACACCAGTGTCGTGGCGGCCCTGGCGGGCTGTTTGGCCGGCTACGACGAGCCCAAGTTCACGCGGCCCTTTTTGGCCAGCTTCACCTTCAACCCCATCCAGGAGCTGATTAAAGCCAGCCGCAAGATGCGGGATTTCTGGGCCGGATCCTGGCTGTTGCACTACCTCTCGGCACGGCTTTGCTGGCGCCTAGCGGAGAAATACGGCCCCGACTGCCTGCTCTACCCCAGTCTCTACGGCCAGCCGTTGATCGATGCCTGGCTGCTGGAGAAGTACCCCAAATTTGCCGAGTGGATCCCTCAACCTTCTGCCCACGCCCTGCTCACCGCCGGCTTCCCCAACGTGATCCTCTTGCTGTTGCCGGAAGAGCGGGTGGAGGCGGCCATGCAGTTGGCCCAGCAGACCCTCAAAGAAGAATGGCGCCACCTGGCCGAAAGAGCGCTGGAGCACCTGCAACTGGAGCGCCGCTGGCTGGTGCAGTTGCGCCCGGAGGATCCCACCTGGGAGGGATGGCTGGAGCACCAGTGGCAGCTCTACTGGGCAGCGGCACCCCTGGGATCCCCCCAGCAAAGGCTCAAAGACACCGCCATCCTCAAGTCCCAGGAGCCGGTCGAACGGGATCCCTGGGTCAGCGCCCAAAACCGCACCTACCACCTAACAGGAGAGCGGCAGCTTTTTGCCGACGCGGAGCTGAAGTTCCTGCGGATCAGCTTCTGGGATCCCCAAAAGCAGCAGCGCCGCCAGTACAAGCCGGGGCTGAACGTCGGCTCCTGGTGGGCGGCGGCGGTGGAGGCGACGCGCCGGCTGCAGGCTGCCTGCAAACAGGCCCGCGATTGGCAACTGCCGGTGGCCTTTGGACCGCGCAGCACCGTCTCCGGCCTGGGGCCGGTGGTTCACCCTTCCCCCAGGGATCGCTGGATTGGCGAAGGGGAGAGCCGGCGGCTTTGGCAGCGGCAGGCGGGGCTTTTCGATGGCCGCGAGCAGCTCAACGCCACCGAAACCGTCAAGCGGGCCCTGGACAAGGTGTTGCCGGAGCTCTTTCCCAACCTCGATGAAGACAAGATTGCCGCTTCCTACCCCGATCTCACCGCCGGTGTGGCCGGCTACCTGAAAACCCACGGGCGACGGGAGCAGGAGCACTTGGAGCAAGCCTGCCGGGCCGTTGAGGCCATCCACCCCGGCATTCGGGAAGTGGTGCGGGAGATGCGCGGCAAGTGGGGGATCCCGTGGGCCGACCAGCAGAACCTACGCTACCACCCGCGGCTGCTCAACGCCGGCTGGCTGGTGGAAGACCTGGAAGCAGACGCAGCAACCCAGAAGCGCTGCCGCCAGGAGATAGAAGCCACCCTCAGCCGCTACTACCCCAGCATCAACCCCGCCAGTTGGTACGTGCTGGCCGCCGGCGACGGCGACGACATGGGCCAGTGGCTGAGGGGGGAGAAGATGCGACCCTACTACGACTACCTGCCCCAGCCGCTGCAGCGCCTAGCCGATAAACAGAAGGACACCATTGGCCAGGTCATCAACTCCGAGGAGCTCGACCAGGTCAAGGACGCCTTCGGCGAATTTGTCAAAAACAGCCGCAAGCGCATGGGCCCGGCCACCCACAGTGCCCTCAGCCGCGCCCTGTTGGATTTTTCCGGCCAGTTGGTGCCCTACCTCACCGAGCAGCGCTACGCCGGCAGGCTCATCTACGCCGGGGGAGACGACGTTTTGGCCTACACCAACCTCTGGGAGTGGGATGGCTGGCTCTGGGACATCCGCCAGTGTTTCCGCGGCGGCGAAGACGACTGGCGGGAGTTCGCCAACGAAGGGGACTACTGGCAGTGGCAAAAGGCGCAGTTGCCGCCTGGCCTCAGCCGCCGCCCTCTTTTTACCCTGGGATCCCTGGCCAGTATTAGCTTTGGCGTGGTGATTGCCCACCACTCGGTGCCCTTGGCCATTGCCCTGGAAAATCTCTGGGAGGCGGAAAAAGACGCCAAAGGGCAGGCCTATGCCCATGGCAGCCCCAAGGACAGCGTCCAGGTGCGGGTACTGTTTGCCAACGGCAACCAACTGGTGGGCACCAGCAAGTTCGACACCTTCGACAAGTGGAAAGACCTGCTGGATTTTGACTGGAAGTTGCTGGGCCAACAGCAGGATCAAAGCTCGCTGTTTGAGCAGGCTGCCCAGCTCTGGGAGCAGCACCCCGCCCCCAGCTTGGAAGCTGTGCCCGATTGGGCCCGCTTGTTCTGTAGCCGCCGGGATCTCTTTGGCGGCGAAAGCGAGCAGAGGGATCGCTTCCAGGCCAAGCTAATCGAGTTTATCCAGCACTTTTGGCAGCACAGCCTGCCCGCCCAGCCGGCAGCCTGGGATCTGGCCATCAAAAACTGGTTTAAGCTAGCGGCCTTTGTGCTGCGCAACCGCACCGTGAAATTGGGGAGGAACGGTCGATGAGTTGGTTCACGCTATCGCCTTTGGATGTGTGGATGTTTCGCGATGCCAGGCCCTTTGCGCCGGGGGAGCGGGCCTGGGCCACCAGCGGCTTTCCGCCCAGCGGCCACACCCTGGCCGGAGCCATCC
Source organism: Synechococcus sp. H55.2 (assembly GCF_047462495.1). NCBI lineage: Bacteria > Bacillati > Cyanobacteriota > Cyanophyceae > Synechococcales > Synechococcaceae > Synechococcus > Synechococcus sp. H55.2. The sequence goes on from NZ_JANSJH010000097.1 coordinate 3,573, forward strand.
TGGCCCACCTGGGCCAGCCGACAACCCTGCGCCTGCGCGGCCCCTTCCTCTGCTGGGATGAGCAGCTTTACTTCCCCAGCCCCCTGCACCTTGACCAGGGATCCCCGCTGGTGCCCATCCCCTGGCTGGAAGAGGAGCATTCCTACAGCGGCTACCGTTGGGATCCCACTCGGCCCGCCCCTTTGGTAGCAGCAGCTCCGGAGGAGGAACGGCCAAGCCCCAAGCAAAAGGCCGCCGGCTACCTGCCCTTTCAGGCGGTGCAAAAAGCGCTGCAGGGCAAGGGCTGGGATCTGGCTCAAGCCGTTCCGCCCCCCTGGGTGGCAGAGGTGCGGCCCCACAACACCCTGCAGGCAGGCAAACGTCAGGTGCGAGAAGCCGATGGCTACTTTGTGGAAACCTGCATCCGCCTGCAGCCCGGCTGGAGCCTGGCTTTCTCCATCGAGTGCTGGGATCCCGAGCGCGAAACCTGGGATCCCTTGCCCCTGGAGCAAGAAGAGGTGGTGCGGCTGGGGGGAGAAGGCCACGGCGCTCTCCTGGGCCCTTGCCCAAAGCTGGGCAAGCAGTGGCAAGCGCTGCAGGAGCTCTCCCAAGAGACCTTCCGGCAAACCCGGCGGGCCTTGGCCTACCTGGTTACGCCTGGAGTGTTCATCAAGAAGGTGGATGGGCGCTCCCTCTGCCGCGCCTGGCCCTGGGAATGGCGCTTGGCCACCCCCCACCCTGCCCACTCCCTCACCGGCCCTCTGGTAAGCGTGGCCACCGGCAAGCCGGTTCCCATCAGCGGCCGCCTGCAGGTGGATTCCCTAACAGAGCCGCGCAAGACCAGCTTACCGGCTCCGCAAGTGTTTGCCGCTCCGCCCGGCAGCGTCTACTACCTGGAGCAGCCGGCTCCCCTTGGGCAGGACGAGCCGGAGCTGGAAGATGGCCGGCTCAACGTCTTCCACCGCTGGCGGCTGTTGGGCTACAGCGAGTTGCTCTGGCTGCCTTGGGTTAACTGATGCTTTTGCAGCCCTGTTCTTTGTCGATAAGGAGTGTTTTTTCGATGACTTTTCACCTGGTCTATCTCACCCTGTTAACCCCCCTGCACACCGGCGGCACCACCCAAGAAGGCAACCTCTTGGGCATTGCCCGCGAAGCCCACACCAACTTGCCCTACATTCCTTCCAGCACCATCCGCGGCAAATTGCGGGCCAGTATGGCTGAGAAAGAGTTAAAGTTTGAGCTCTTTGGCAACGAAATTGGGGAGGGGGATCAGCTTACCCAAGGCTCCATTTGGATTGGGGATGGATCCCTGTTGTGGGTGCCGGTGGCTTCCCTCAGCCACGGCGTAGTCTGGATGAGCTGCCCCCTCTTGCTCAAGCGCTGGCTGCGGCTAAGTGGCCAGCAGTTGCAGGTGCCGGATCCCTATAGCACCAACTTAGAGACAAACCGGCCCCTCTACCTCAAGGATGCCATCCTGAAAAATGGCCTGAAAAAGTGGGCCAACTGGCAAGACTTTGTCAAGTCTTCCAGCATCACCCGCGTCATCGTCTTGCCGGATCAGCACTGTGCCACCCTTATTCAAATGAGCCTGTGGCGGCAGGTAAAAGTTAAGCTCAGCGAGCACAAAGTTGTAGAAGGCGGCTTTCGCTACGAAGAGGCCATTCCCCCCGATAGCTTGATGTACTTTACCTGGGGGGTAACAGCCCAAGCCAATGGCAGTTCCCAAAAAGCAGTAGAGCAATTCCGGAAGCTTCTGCAGGATAACCAGCTTCTGCAAATTGGCGGTCAGGAGAGCCTAGGTCGGGGCTTTGTCGAGTTGTCTTGGAACTAGTTGAGGAGGTTTTATGGAAACTTTTGATCCCCGCACGTTGGCCAAGCCTGTTTACGAATCCCTTCGCCAGTTAAGGGCTCAAACCAGAGACCAAGAAAAGCTTAAGGAGCAGAAAAACCAGGCTGTGGAACTCTACACCTACCTTTCCACCTGGGGCCTGCTGCGCCTTAAGGCAGAAGAAGATGCCCTCGGCCAAGACGGCAAAAAGCAAGTGGTCAAGGAGTTCTTTAATTGCCTGGAAGAGATTTCTGGTCAGAAGGGAATTGCTAACTCCAATGGTCTGGATCGTCTTATGGGACTGGGAGTCGAAGAGTATCTAGGTTTAACAGGGTTAGGGCTGGCTTTGGCTCAGGAGTTTGGCTTTTGGGCCATGGCCATCTACCACGACATTAAAGGAGGGGAGTAATGGGCGTCGCGATCCCCCTGCAAGCGATTTCCCTGCAAGAAGGCAGCCGAGTGGTTATTCATTCTCTTACCTGGCAAGACTGCGAGAGCATTCTGGAGGAGCTGGGCGAAGATCGCCACACTCGCATTGCCTACTACGATGGCACTTTTGAGATCATGTCTCCCTTATCCAAACACGAGCGCCTTCATCGCATTGCCGGGTATATTGTCTCAGCCATTCTCGATTCTCAGGGTAGGGATTGGGAAGACTTTGGCTCAACAACCCTTAAAAAGTCAGGCAGGGCTGGAGTGGAGCCCGACACCTGCTTCTATGTCAATCACCTGGAGTTGGTGCGAGGTTGCGAGGGCAGGATCGATGTCGATCAGTTGCCCCCACCTGATCTGGCCATCGAGTCCGACGTTACTTCCCGAACTTTTATTGAGGCCTATAGAGCCATCGGCGTGCCGGAAGTTTGGATCTTGGGTGAGCGAAGTTTGCGGATCTTTATCCTGCAGGGAGAAGACTACGTAGAATCAAGCCGCAGCCGGCTTTTTCCAGACTTCGACATCCCCAATCTTGTACCTCAACTCATTCGACGCGCCCTAGAAATTGGTACCAGCACCATGTTGCGTGAATTTCGCCAAACCCTTGGCAATTCCTAACCCTGTTTCCCGCTTTTGGAGAAGATCCCATGACCGGTCATCGCCCT
>NZ_JANSJH010000097.1:6576-10076 GCF_047462495.1 Synechococcus sp. H55.2
GCCCTCGCCTTGGCTGGGTCACCCCTTGGATCCCACGCCCAGGCCGGATCCCACCGCCGGTTTTATTGAATATCTGCGCTGGATGCGAGCGCGGCTCGATGCTTTTAAAGACGGCACCAAAGCGGAGCTGGCGCACCAAGTGGAAACAACGATTAACCTTGGAGCCCGCTTGAAAGTTTTGAACGAGCGCACCCAACGCCTTGCCAGCGACACCTTTCAGGTTACCTGTCCCTGGCGAATTCGAGTCGGTGGGGCCAAGGGCCCAGAGAGCATGTTGCTCCCCGCTTTCGATCACTTAGGGATCCCTTACATTCCTGGCTCCACCCTGCGCGGTGTAGCCCGCTCCCAGGCCATTCGGGAGCTGATGCAGGAGCGCAACCTATCTTGGGATCAAGCAGACCAAGCTGTAGCTCCTTGGTTTGGCCACCTACAAGCTGAGGAAAAAGATAGCGCCGGCAAGGTTGTCTTTTTGGATGCCTATCCGGTACCCACTCGCCCCCAAAGGCGGGAGGATCCCGATAACTCCAAAACGGGGGGGCTGGCTGTAGATATTGCTAATAACGTCTGGAAATGGAATGGAAAAAATCTTGAATACTCGACCAACCCCAACTTATTTTTCTCTCTCAAGCAAGCCACTTTTTTGATTGGCCTACGCAAAGGCAGCGGCTGCACCGATGAGATGCTGGATCAAGTTAAGCAATGGCTCCTCCGGGGTTTGGAGCAAGGGGTGGGATCCCAGGTGAATACCGGCTACGGTCGGCTAATCCCCTCAGGGAAATCGCCGGACAAGAGCCAAGGAGAATTCTTGCGCCTGCCCTTTGAGTTAGAAGGCCAACTCATTCACGGGCGCCAGGTAGTCAACTGGAGACCCGACAAGAATCGCTACGACAACCGATCCATCGCCGAAGTGCGGCCTGTGGCCTTTAAGAATATGCTGCGCTATTGGTTCCGCACCCTTGCCCTGGGAGTTTTGCCGGTCGATCAGGTGCAGGAGTGGGAAGGGCAACTTTTTGGCGCCATCACCCCTAAGCAAAAACACGGCTGGATCCATGTAGATCTCCTAGATGGCAAAGTCTCTCAGCCGGAGCCCAATCAGCAAGGAAGAAATAAACCTGCCGGACGACAAGAAGGGATCCTCGTCTTGAGTCTTTCGGGCGAGTGCCAAAATTATGCTTCGCAGGAAGATCAAGAGGCGGCGAAAAAGCTCTTTGCCAACCTCACCTGGATGATGTTCCATCTGGGAGGTGTGGGCCAAGGGGCCAGAAGACCCTGCTACTCCCGCCAAAACCGCGAGCGGGCTCCCTGGTGGCGCGGCTCTACCCTAATTCCCAGGTCAGAGGATGCCTTTTGGGAGCTGCCGAAATCGGTGGCTGAGTTTCAGAAGCTTTTCCAAAAGCGTCTGGAAAACTTTTTTGCCGCTCTCAAGACTCTAACCAAGCAGGCTATTAACCCCAATAGCCCAAGAAGTGTTGGCCAAGTTGACAGGGATAAATGGCCGCAAGCAGTGGATGCCAACTGCCAGATTGTGGTCTGCAGCGGCGAGGAAGAGTTTAATAAACCCTATGCCCTGGCAACTTTGCATCGTCTTGGCCGGCAGGGCGAAGGCCGGTACGACAAATTCTTGTGTGGGGGTGTACAGGTACCCTCTCCGGTTTGGATTGCCGATTTGGGTGATTACCAAGTGGTTACCGTTTTTGGAGCAACGGCGGATCCTAGGAAAATGTATCTCGACGAGCTCAAGGGAAGTGCCGATGGCTTTGGAGTAATCTGGCCCTTGAGATAGAAAAATCTTGGAGAGTTTTTGGGAAAACCATGCCTAGAAAGAAGATCAAAGCCAAAGTTCTCAGAAACCTTGTTACAGCTACAATCAATGGCCTGATTACACTGGCCATTTTGCTCATTGCTCCCTTAGGTCTGGCAGCCGTGATTACCAACACTATTCTGGTTACAATTGCCAGCTTCTTTTCTGGAAGCCTAACGGAGATAGTCATGGATCTTTTGTCAAGTCCTGAAATTAATGTAGATGTTTTACCAGAAGAGCGCCAATCCAAGACCAGCACTTCCATAGAGCCAAGGCGAGGCTCAGAGAGTCTGCGTCGAGATGATCGATAATGCGAACCTTGTATGTTTCCCAGCAAGGGTGCAGGCTAAGCCTCAGGCAAGAGTTTGTGCTGGTTCATTTGGGCGATTTGCTCTTGCAGGAGGTGCCTCTGCCCTTGCTAGAGCAAATTTTAATCTTCGGCCGCTCGCAGGTGACTACCGATGTTGTAAGAGAGTGCTTGAAGCGCAATATCCCCATTGCCTACCTCTCCCGACTCGGCTATTGCTACGGTCGCCTCATTCCCATTGAAAGGGGCTACCGCCGCTTGGCCCATTGGCAACAAGCACTCCCTGAAGCATGGCGATTGCAAACAGCAGCCCAGATAGTGCGAGCTAAGCTCCTCAATGGCCGCGTGTTGTTGATGCGGCAACTTAGGCAGCGCCCCAGCGAAACTGGGGATCTAACCCTGCGCAGCCTGGAACATCTGGCCGAGCAAGTTCTGCAGGCTAAGTCTCTAGATCAATTGCGCGGCATTGAAGGGATCGGCGCAGCCCTGTATTTCCCAGAATTGGGCAATTGCTTGCAACAAAAAGGATTTGTTTTGCTCAAGCGCACCCGACAACCACCCACCAATCCAGTCAATGCCATGCTTAGCTTTGGCTATATGGTGCTCTGGAACCACCTATTAACCTTGATTGAGCTGCAAGATTTGGATCCCTATCAAGGTTGCCTACATGCCAGCAGTGAACGCCACGCTGCTCTGGTTTCCGATTTGCTGGAAGAGTTCCGAGCGCCTATTGTGGACTCCCTGGTACTGTGGCTTGTCAACAGCAGTGTTATGGATATCCAAGAAGACTTCGAGTATCGAGATGGGGGCTGTTTTCTCAACGATGCTGGCAGAAAGAAATACCTCAAAGCTTTTCTCCAGAGAATGGAGGGATCCATTACAACTCCTGCTGGGGATCAGCCCCGCTGGGATTTGCTAACACAGCAGGTTAAGAAGTTTAAGCAGTCCGTCTATAATCCTCAAGACTTGTATCAGCCTTACCGGATTCGCTGATGTTTCTTTATGTTGTTACCTACGATACCCCCTGTGACAAGCGCCGCAAGAAAATTGCCGACTTGCTAGAAGGCTACGGCAAGCGGGTGCAGTACAGTGTCTTCGAGTGCGTCCTCAACAAGGACAAGTTCGAGGAGCTCAAGCTACGGCTCCGGAAAAGGATCAAGCCCAACGAAGACAGCGTCCGCTTCTATCCCCTCACCAGCCACGCCCTCGATCAAGTGGAAATCTGGGGTGAACCCCCTTTAACTGCACCCCCTGGCTCGGTCATCGTGTAGCTCAGGCAACTTTCCCCCTACCTAAGTACTTGATGTTCTCGAAAGCACACAAAAACGGTATCAGCAGCTCTGCGAGCGCCTCGCCAAATCCCGCAAAGGCCGATTCTTTCGTTGACCCGCT
>NZ_JANSJH010000098.1:0-9912 GCF_047462495.1 Synechococcus sp. H55.2
CCAAAACCACCCAGCCTTGCCCCACCGTCCGTTTCCACAACTCAAAGTGCAAGTGCGGCCCCGTCGCCCCCACGTAGCCGATTACTGGAGCTTTTGGCCTGGGTTGGATGGTCCAAGACTGCTGGGATCCCCGACCGGCCCGCCCGCGCGGTCAGAATCCCGCTCTAGGTCGCGGAAGAGGGGCGTGCTCAAGTAGCGCTCGCCAAAACTGGGCTGGATCATCACAATTAGCTTGCCGGCGTTTTCCGGTCGCCGCCCCACCTGGATGGCTCCCGCCAAGGCAGCTCCGGTGGAAATGCCGGAGAGGATCCCCTCTTCCCTGGCCAGGCGGCGGCTGTAGATCATGCTTTCCTCATCTTCCACTGCAATTACCTCATCCAGCAGGTCGCGCCGCAGCACATCGGGCACAAATCCTGCTCCGATCCCTTCAATGCGGTGAAAGCCAGGCCGCCCGCCGCTGAGGACAGCACTGGCCTTGGGCTCAACGGCCACCAGTCGAATGGCCGGTTTTTTCCCCTTCAGAAACTCGCCCGCCCCCGTGATGGTGCCGCCGGTGCCTACCCCTGCCACCAGGATATCCACCTGGCCATCGGTATCCTCCCAAATTTCCGGGCCGGTGGTTTGGTTATGAATCTGGGGGTTGGCGGGATTGGCGAATTGGCCCAGCATGTAAGCGTTGGGGGTGCGGCGCACGATCTCTTCGGCCTTCCAGATGGCCTCCCCCATGCCGCCGGCGCTGCTGGCCAAATGCACCTCTGCCCCGTAGGCTTTCAACAGCAGTCGCCGCTCCAGGCTCATGCTCTCAGGCATAACGATGATCAGCCGGTAACCCTTGGCAGCAGCAGCCATGGCCAGGCCAATGCCGGTATTGCCAGAGGTGGGCTCCACCAAGATGGTCTTGCCGGGGGTGATCAAGCCAGCTCGTTCGGCAGCCTCGATCATGCTCACGGCGATGCGATCTTTCACCGAGGCGGCAGGGTTAAAACTCTCCAATTTCACTACAATCTCAGCCAGACACCCTTCGGATTGAGGGATCCGATTAAGCCGCACCAGGGGGGTACGACCGATGAGCTGGGTGATGTTGGCGGCGATTTTCATGGCTAACAAAAAGAGAGAAACCAATTGCGAATAGGCCTTCAGTCCAAAGCAGCCGAGGGCCTTGTGCGATGCTAACCCTTGCATGAGCTCCTTGGTGCTCCCTCTCAGGATCTCACTGCCCTTGGCCCAGGGGATCCCGGCGTTTTCCAAAGTGGGATGGCAACAAAACCCGCCCAGAAAATGATCTAGAGTGAGATCACACCGGAAGGACGAGTCCCCTATGCACCTGAGTGACATCACTCATCCCAACCAGCTTCGAGCCCTGAACCTCAGCCAGTTGCGCAGCCTAGCCCGCCAGATTCGCGAAAAGCACTTGCAAACGGCTGCCAACTCCCCAGTCGGCTGCCATCTGGGACCAGGGTTGGGCGTGGTGGAGCTGACCCTGGCCCTCTACAAGACCCTTGACCTGGATCGCGACAAGGTGATTTGGGATGTGGGCCACCAAGCCTATGCCCACAAAATGCTCACCGGCAGGTATCACAACTTTCACACGCTGCGCCAGAAAGGGGGGATTTCCGGCTACCTGAAGCGCAGCGAGAGCCGCTTCGACCACTTCGGGGCCGGCCACGCCTCCACCAGCATCTCGGCGGCCTTGGGCATGGCCATCGCTCGGGATCGGCGGGGGGACAACTTCAAGGTGGTGGCCATCATTGGGGATGGTGCTCTGACTGGGGGCATGGCCTATGAGGCGATCAACCACGCCGGGCACCTGCCCAAGACCAACCTGATGGTGATCCTCAACGACAACGGCATGTCGATTTCTCCCAACGTGGGGGCGATCCCTCGCTATTTAAACCGCCTGCGCCTCAGCCCACCGGTGCAGTTTTTGGCCGACAGCCTAGAGGAGCAACTGAAAAATCTGCCCCTGCTGGGATCCAGCCTCAGCCCGGAAATCGACCGCCTCAAGGAGACGGTGAAGCTGGTTACTGCCGTGCAAAACAACAAGGCGGGCATCATCTTTGAGGAGCTGGGCTTTACCTACGTGGGGCCGGTGGACGGGCACAACTTGGCAGAATTGTTGGATGCCTTTGAGTTGGCCCACGGCATCTCTGGGCCGGTGCTGGTGCATGTGGCCACAGTCAAGGGCAAGGGCTACCCGCCAGCGGAAGCGGAGCAGGTGGGGTATCACGCCCAATCCCGCTTTGACCTGGCCACCGGCAAGCCCTACCCACCCAGCAAGCCCAAGCCCCCCAGCTACAGCAAGGTCTTTGGCCACGCCCTTTGCAAGCTGGCGGAGCGGGATCCTCGCATTATCGGCATTACGGCGGCCATGGACACTGGCACCGGCCTAGACAAACTCAAGGAAAAGCTGCCGGATCAGTTTATAGATGTGGGGATCGCCGAGCAGCACGCCGTCACGTTGGCTGCCGGCATGGCCTGCGAGGGGATGCGCCCGGTGGTGGCCATTTACTCCACCTTCCTGCAGCGGGCCTACGACCAGATCATCCACGATGTCTGCATCCAAAAGTTGCCGGTCTTCTTCTGTTTGGATCGGGCAGGGGTGGTGGGAGCCGATGGCCCAACCCACCAGGGCATGTACGACATTGCCTATCTGCGCTGCATTCCCGAGATGGTGCTGATGGCCCCCAAAGACGAGGCGGAGCTGCAGCGCATGGTGGTGACCGGGATCCAGTACACCCAAGGCCCCATTGCCATGCGCTACCCGCGTGGCTCCGGCGTGGGGGTGCCCCTGGCAGAGGAAGGGTGGGAGCCCATTCCCATCGGCAAAGCCGAGGTGCTGCGCAGCGGCGGCGAGGTGCTGATCCTGGCCTATGGATCGATGGTGCATCCCAGTTTGCAGGCGGCGGAGATTTTGAAGGAACACGGCATTGCCACCACTGTGGTCAACGCCCGCTTCGCCAAGCCTCTGGATACCGAGCTGATCCTGCCCCTGGCCCAACAGAGCCGCCTGGTGGTGACAGTAGAAGAGGGCTGCCTCATGGGCGGGTTTGGCTCGGCAGTGGGGGAAGCCCTTCTGGATGCCGATATCCGGGTGCCTTTGTTGCGCCTGGGGGTGCCGGATGTGTGGGTGGAACATGCCACTCCTGAGGAGTCCTTGGCGGATCTGGGCTTGAACAGCGTCGGCATTGCCGAGCGGATCCGGGCCAAGGTTGAGAGGCTGCAGGAACGGATGGGCGCGGGATCCCCGGCCCAAGCTGCCTTGGGCGGCCCCTGAGCCTACTCTTCTGAGAGCCCCATCTGCCGGTTGAACTGCTCGACGGCAGCTTGCTGCAGAGCCTCGGCAACGGGGCGGCTGCGCAGGAGAACTTGCACATCCCGCAGCAGCTTCTCCCGCCACAGGTTCTCCCGCAGCACTTCTAGCCGGGCATAGCTGGGATCCAGGCGCATGGCCTTTGCCCCCAGCTCCTCGGCTCGTCCGGTTTCTCCCCGAATGTAGAGAGCGGTCGCCAAGGCCAAGTAGGGCTCTGCCACAGAGTCGTTCATCTCTATCGTGCGTTCCCAGCGCTCGATAGCAGCGTCGAGATCTCCCTGCTCGTAGTCCACCAAGCCGATGTTGTTCATGGCCGGCCAATAGGCGGGATCCAACTCCAGGGTCTTCTCATATTCCCGCCGGGCGGGATCCCACTGATCCAGCATTAGATAAGCATTGCCCAGTTGGAAGCGGGCGTTGGGGTTATCCGGTTGCAGGGCCACAGCCCGTTCCAAAGCCTCGGCGGCGGCAAAGTAGCTGCCCTGCCGCAAGTAAGCCGCTCCCAGCGAGTAGAGAATATCGGCGTCGTCGGTAGCCAGGGCGCGGGCCTTCTGCAGCGCTTGCACCGCCTGGGCGTAGTCTCCCCGCTCCAGGTGGACGTTGCCCAAAACATAGAGCAGCTCGGAGGAGTTGGGCACCATGGCCACCGCCAGTTGCAAGCGGCGCAGCGCCTCTTCTGTCTGGCCAAACTGGGCCAGCCGCAGCGAGTCAGTGGCCAGTTGCAGGGCCTGGGCCCGCATCAACTCCCCATTGGGCAGGGGAAGGTGCAGCAATACCTGGGCTCGAGCGGGATCCCCTCTCCCTACCCCCAACACCATGGCAAGGCCCAGCGGCAAGGTTAGCAAAAACCGGACAGGTAGCCGGAATACCAGTGGCGGCATGACACCCACGCAAAAACAGGTCATGCCCATGTTAGCTGCAGCAACCGGGGATCCTTCCTGCCAGGGCTGGTTCCAACCAGATGCATGTTTGCGCCGGCGGCGCGGAGCACCATCTCTAACTCCCCTCTCCCTTTGGGAGAGGGGCCGGGGGTGAGGGCCGTCCCTTTGGGAGAGGGGCCGGGGGTGAGGGCAGCGATTCAAACAAACTAGAGACGTCGCCACCGCCGCCCCGACTGGGCCAGCAAGTCTTCAGCGGCCTTGGGCCCCCAGGTGCCGGCCTCGTAGGTGAGCAGGGGCGGCGCGGCACTGCCGCCATTGCCTTCGGGCTGGGCTTCCCAGGCCGACAACACCGGCGTCACCACCCGCCAGGCGGCTTCCACCTCGTCGGCGCGGGTAAATAGGGTGGGATCCCCCAGCAGGCAGTCCAACAGCAGGCGCTCGTAGGCATCCGGGGTGCTCGACCCAAAGGCAGTTCCATAGCGAAAATCCATTTCCACCGAGCGGGTGCGGATCTCCGGCCCCGGCATCTTGGCCTCAAAGCGCAGGGAGATGCCCTCGTTGGGCTGGATGCGCAGCACCAGGATGTTGGGGCTCACCTCCCGGGCTGCCGAAGGAAAAAGAGAGAGCGGCACCTGCTTAAAGTAAATGGCCACCTCGGAGACCTTCTTGGCCAAGCGTTTGCCGGTGCGCAGGTAAAAGGGCACTCCCTGCCACCGCCAAGTGTCGCATTCCAATTTCAGGGCCACGTAAGTGGGGGTTTGCGAGTTGGGGTTGACATTGGGCTCTTGGCGATAGCCTGGCACCGGCTTGCCGGCGATCCAGCCGGGGCCGTACTGGGCTCGCACCGCTGCCGCGGCTACATTGCGCAGATCCGCCAGGCGGGTAGCCTGCAACACCTTGGTCTTTTCGTTGCGTACCCCGTCGCTGCGCAAGGAGACGGGCGGCTCCATAGCGGTGAGGCAATAGATCTGCATCAGGTGGTTTTGCACCATGTCCCGCAGAGCGCCGGCAGCATCGTAGTAGCCAGCCCGATCCTCCACCCCCACCGTTTCCGCCACAGTAATCTGCACATGGTCGATGTAGTTGCGGTTCCAGAGGGGCTCAAAGATGGTGTTGGCAAAGCGGAAGACCAGCAGGTTTTGCACCGTCTCCTTGCCCAGGTAGTGGTCGATGCGGTAGACCTGCTCTTCCTGGCAAATCCGCTGCACGATGCGGTTCAGCTCCTGGGCCGAGGTGAGGTCGTGGCCAAAGGGCTTTTCAATCACCACCCGCGTTTTGGCCGGGTCGGCCAACATCCCGGCTGCCCCCAACTGTTGGATGGCCTGGGCGTAGAAGTCCGGCGCCACCGCCAGATAAAACACCCGGTTGCCGCGGGTGCCCCGCTCCTCATCCAGTTGGCCGAGGAATTGCTTGAGACGCAGGTAGCCCTCGGCATCGCCAAGATCAAGGCGACAGTAGAACAGGCGGCGGGCAAAGTCTTGCCAGAGGGCTTCTGGCCCCAGATCTTGGGGGGCAAATTCTTCCAGGGCCGCCCGCATCTTGTCCCGATAGATCTCGTGGCTCCAGTCGCGCCGGGCCACTCCCACCAAGGTAAACTCCGGCGGCAGCCGTCGCTGCACAAACAGCCGGTAGTAGGCCGGGATCAGCTTGCGGGCCGCCAGATCCCCGGAAGCGCCAAACTGTACCAGGATACAGGGATCCGGAACGCGCTCTTGGTTGAGGCCAACGCGCAGGGGGTTTTCAGCCAGGGTCACCATAGAGTCGGCTCGGCTTGCGTGGGCGGGGTCAGGGAAGAGGGGCTAGGAGGTCAGCGAAGGCAGCGCAACACTTCTTCCACATTCTCGCGGCTGCCGATAATCAAAGGCACCCGTTGGTGCAGGGATTGGGGCACGATGTCCAGGATAGCCTCGCTGCCGGTGGTGGCTACGCCCCCCGCCTGCTCAACTAAAAACGCCAGCGGGTTGGCCTCGTACATCAGCCGCAGCTTGCCCTCTGGTTTTTTCTGGGTGCCCGGATAGAGGTACACCCCGCCCTGGAGAAGGATGCGGTGAAAATCCGCCACCAGAGCGCCGCTGTAGCGGGAGGTGTAGCCATCGTGGCGGTGGACGTAGCGGACATAGTTCTGGATCCCTTCGCTCCACTGGCAGAAGTAGCCCTCGTTAAGGCTGTAGACGGAGCCGCGTTCGGGAATGCGAATATCGCTCTTGGAGAGGATGAACTCGCCCAAGCTGGGATCCAACGTAAAACTGTGTACCCCCTTGCCGACGGAATAGACCAGTTGGGTGCTGGGGCCGTAGAGGATGTAGCCGGCAGCCAGTTGGCGGCGGCCCGGCTGCAGGAGATCTTGGTTGTCTGCTTCCGGACGATCCTCTAGAGGATGAAGGACAGAGAAAATCGAGCCGACGCTGAGGTTGGCGTCAATGTTGGAAGATCCATCCAAGGGATCGATCACCAGGGCCAAGCGGCTGAGGGAGCAGTTTTCCGGCAGGCGGGCCGGCGTTTTCATCTCTTCCGACACCAGCCGACACACCAGGCCCGTCTGCTCCAAGGCGCGGATGAAGGCCCGGTTGGCATAGTCGTCCATCTGTTGCTGTTCTTCCCCTTGGACATTGACGCTGCCGGTCACCCCCAGCGTCCCCTCGATCAGCCCTGCCTGGCTGAGGCGGCGGGCGATCATCTTGCCGGCCAGGGCAATGCGGTTCATCAGGGCGCTGAAGTCCTGCGCCTCGGCAGTAAAGCTGCCAAACTGCTGCAAGACATGGCGGGAGAGGGTGAGCACATCCCGCGCCATCTCCCGTTCGGCGCTGCTGGGCACGGCGGCTGGGGAGGGAGGAGAGCTGAGAATCATATGCGGCTTCACTGACACCTAAGAGGAAACGCCGGAACAAGAGATCCCTAGCTTCTGTATCTCGAACCGGCGGGCAAGGACTGCGTCCCACTGACGCGATTGGAATTTGGGATCCCCTTTACTAGGTAGGCTGGCCGATTCTCGGCGCAGGTGCCGAGAACTTACAGAGTTGCTTCAGATTTGGTCGGATCCCTCTTGCCAGGAGGGTTACGGTTGCCTTTGGGAAAAGCGGTAGGATGAGTTCTACCCATTCTTTTCCCTGCTCACTTTTCTCGGTTTCTTCTTACCAATGATGGCCAACTCTCCTTTTCCGCTGCGCAGCCAAGTGGTCACCCAGGGGGTGCAGCGCTCCCCCAACCGCGCCATGCTTAGAGCAGTGGGCTTTCGCGATGAGGACTTCGGCAAGCCCATCGTCGGCATCGCCAACGCCCACAGCACCATTACCCCCTGCAACATCGGCATCCAAGCCCTGGCCGAGCGAGCCGAAGCTGCCCTGCGGGAGGCCGGCTGCATGCCTCAGATCTTCGGCACCATTACCATCAGCGACGGCATTTCCATGGGCACCGAGGGCATGAAGTACTCCCTCGTGTCGCGGGAGGTGATTGCCGATTCCATCGAGACGGTGGTCAACGGCCAGAGTATGGATGGTCTCTTGGCCATCGGTGGCTGCGACAAAAACATGCCGGGGGCGATGATTGCCATGGCCCGCCTCAACGTGCCTTCCATCTTTGTCTATGGTGGCACCATCAAGCCGGGGCATTACAATGGCCGTGACCTCACCATTGTCAGCGCCTTTGAAGCGGTAGGGGAGTACAGCGCCGGTCGCATCTCCGAGGAAGAGCTGCTGGCGGTGGAGCGCCACGCCTGCCCCGGTGCCGGATCCTGTGGCGGCATGTACACCGCCAACACCATGTCCAGCGCCTTTGAGGCCATGGGCATGAGCCTGCCCTATTCCTCTACCATGGCGGCAGAGGACGAAGAAAAAGCCGAAAGCGCTGCCCAATCGGCCAAGGTCTTGGCCGAGGCCATCAAGGCCAACATTCGGCCCCGTGACATCATCACTCGCCAGAGCATTGAGAACGCCATCTCCGTCATCATGGCCGTAGGGGGATCCACCAACGCCGTGCTCCACTTTCTGGCCATTGCCCACGCCGCGGAGGTGCCCCTGACGCTGGATGACTTTGAGACCATCCGCGCCCGCGTGCCTGTTCTCTGTGACCTCAAGCCTTCGGGCCGCTTTGTTGCCACCGATCTGCACCGGGCCGGCGGGATCCCGCAAGTAATGAAGATCCTGCTCAACCACGGCCTGCTGCACGGGGACTGCCTCACCATCTCTGGCCAGACGATTGCCGAAGTCCTGCGGGATGTGCCGGACGAGCCCAGCCCTGACCAAGAGGTCATCCGCCCCTGGCACAGCCCCCTCTACCCCCAAGGGCACCTGGCCATTCTCAAAGGCAACCTGGCCACAGAAGGGTCGGTGGCCAAGATCAGCGGCGTCAAGACTCCCAAGATCACGGGGCCGGCACGGGTCTTTGACTCCGAAGAGTCTTGTTTGCAGGCCATCCTCTCCGGCCAGATTCGGGCGGGAGACGTGGTGGTGATCCGCTACGAGGGCCCCAAGGGTGGCCCCGGCATGCGGGAGATGCTCTCGCCCACGTCCGCCATCATCGGCGCTGGCTTGGGAGATAGCGTGGGCCTGATCACCGATGGCCGCTTCTCCGGCGGCACCTACGGCATGGTGGTGGGCCATGTGGCTCCCGAAGCCTATGTGGGGGGCACGATTGCCCTGGTGGAAGAAGGAGATCTGATCACCATCGATGCGCCGGCTCGCCTGTTGCACCTGCATGTCAGCGAAGAGGAGCTGGCCCGCCGCCGCGCCCGCTGGTCTCCGCCTGAGCCCCGCTACAAACGGGGCACCCTGGCCAAGTACGCCAAGCTGGTCTCCAGCAGCAGCCTGGGGGCGGTGACCGATTTGAACTTGTGGGATTAGATCCCTCACCCCCAACCCCTCTCCCAGTGGGAGCCAGCCCTCACCCCCAACCCCTCTCCCACTGGGAGAGGGGAGTTAGAGAACGTCTCGTATCTCGACCGGGTGACGTGCCACCTTCCACCGCCAGCGACCGAACGCGCCATGGGCATTGACGGCTTGCGTCCACTCGTCCAGATAGCGCTGCTTCACCCGTTCTAGTTCGGTGTTCTCCTGCCGCACCGCCTCGCAGACATGTTGCACAACTCGTAACATGCTGAGGGTGATGATCAGGCGGCAGCGCAGTTCATCCCGATAAAAAAGAGGTGGGGAGATCAAGATGTGGTCAGAGCGAATAAACTACCCCACCGCATAGGCGGGTGGGGTTTTAGCGCTACGCGCCGCTGATGCGAGTGGAGATGCAGTGGTTTACCCAAACTTGAAAGCGTCTCTCCCTGCCAGACAGCCGTTGCAACAGCTCCCGGCATCGACGCCGAGAACTGCGTGTGCCCTGACTGGCCTTGCGTTGCAGAACCGCTCTCAAGCGGGAGTAGTGGTCTCTTACCTGGTTCAACTGCTGTCCATTCCAGTTGTCCCCCTCTGTTCGCGCCAGCGGGCCGTAGGCCCTGGTCGCATTCAACTTTGTGGCTTGCGACGCAGATACCTTGAGCTTGCAAGAGATAGTCAGAACTTGGGTCATAGTAAGTATATTGGGCGCTATCCTTTCCCACCCGAGTGGGGTATCCCGCGCATTCAGATGAAACTCGAAAAAGCTGCGGCTGTTATTTTACGGTCATTTCAAATAGCAATGAGACGGTTCGTCACATTGTTGTTGCTACGTAACGCTGTTGCGAACGCGCTGCTCTAACTTCCCTCTCCCAGAGGGAGAGGGGTTAGGGGTGAGGGC
>NZ_JANSJH010000099.1:0-9862 GCF_047462495.1 Synechococcus sp. H55.2
TGTTTCTTCAATAGATCCTGTAGCTGCTCTGCTGCTGTGGCCAACTTCCTGGTCGGTTCGAGGTGAGCACCCGCTCCAAACAACGGTTGCAGATCCCCACGATGAGAAGGCCATCTTCCGGCTTGAGGATCTTCTCTAGTTCCCAGCGCAGTTTTTCTCGTTCTCGTAATGTTAGCCAAGTGCGGAAGATTGAGTACTGAATTCGCTCTCCATATCCCTCTAACAACTTCGACGCTTTTCGCCATCGCTTTTGGCAACGTATGTCATAGCATACTAAGTAGCAAACTTTATATTCAGCCATGGTTTACCTCACAACCAAGTTTCCAAATAAGTCACCCTCTCCATTCCATTCTTTTTCTAAAAGGCGAACCTCTAGCTCTAACAAACGACGATAGGTTAAGGAATAGTTAGTGACTGGATGCTTCCACTTTTCCTGCTTGCGATCTTCGTAAATTTGAATCATCTTTTTCCGCCCTTCTTCGCTAAGCCAAACTTGTTGTCCTCGTATGATGAAGTCTGCTTCCGGATCCCATTGTTTACGATTCACTGAAGCTACGATTGGCATATCCACAAGAGGCACGCGAAAGATTTCCATCAAGTCGAGAGCTAGAGGGGGTGCTTGAGAGCGAGGCTGGTGATAGAAACCGAGAGCAGGCTCTAGGCCTACCGTCAAAATAGCGTTCATGACGTCTTTAAGCAAAAGGGCATATCCAAATCCCAGTAGAGCATTAAAGCGATCCTTAGGGGGCCTTCGGTTTCGGCCTGAAAATCGCATCTCCTCTGGCACCTTATCTGATAGCACATAGGGCAAAGCGGCAAAGTAAAGTGCCGATAGATTTCCTTCCAAACCCAGCAAGCTTGATAATGACTCTGCTCGATCGACTTGCTTGAGTACTCGCCTCATTTGGTCAATGGCTTGCTCTACCTCTGGTGGACGAGCAGATCCCAGCCGCATCAAGAACTTACGCTGACTTTGACCTCGACACGCAACCAGCTTCCGAGCTAACTTCAAGCACATTTGAGGATCGCTCAGGGCCTGGTACTGTCGGATCCGGCGTTGGATGCTTCCGTGCCGGGGATCTAGGCTACCAACGTAGCGTCCACCCCCAGAGATTAGGTGAATCCCAATGCCTTGCTCAGCACAGAAATAAATGGCCTGAGTTGAGATTTGAGAAAAACCGTGCAGCACAATTTGCCCGGTTTGCTGAGCAGAGATAAACTCTTCGTTTTGGTTTCGGTAGCTTACTTTAAGACGGAATCCGCTGCGCCCTACCCGCGCCCCCGGCTCTAGAATGTGGACACACTGCCGTTCATCGTCTTCCGGGAAGAGGCGAATAGGCTGCCATTCTCTATCATGAGCTAGCCGCGCTTCTTCAGGTAAGCACACAGGGGCCAGAGAGCAGCCTGCGCAGAGTCGCTCGTTGTCAGTAATTGGGGGACGGAGATGGGATTGGCGCAGCAACCTTGCTTGCTCGATTGCCTGACGCACAGCTTGGCGCCCGGCATCATCGAGGGGAACGCGCACTAGCACATTGTCGCCGTGGTATCGAATTCGTCCTTCAGGGATTGGGATCCCCAGGACAGTTTCCATCAGATAGGCATAGGCCAAGATCTGCAGCCGGTCGCTTTCCCAGGCTTGGGGCTGGTTGTCCGGATCCCGGGCTGCCCGACCCCTTTTATGCTCATAAGGAATAATCTGACCGTCGCGAGTACGCAGGGCATCTACCCGTCCCCGCAAACCCAGATCCTCGCTTTCTAGAAATAGATCCTCCCAATCTTCCCCCTCTTGCTTTTCTAGCTCTGTATGTAGCCGCCGACCAGCAAAAATAGCTGCGTTTTCACTGTAGAGCTCCTCAACTTCTTCTAGGTAAAATAATCGTGGGCAGTAGGCCAATGCATGCAACGCTGAAACACGAATCAAATCTGAATCTATCTGTACAGAGAAATCAGCCAACGATAGCGGCATAATCCAAAGCTCCAAAACATAAACAACATGAAGAATATGAGAAAACCTCAACAATACTGAAAAAACCTTCTCCTCAGATAGAGGCAAAATCTAGCCTCAAAGCACTGCCCGTTCTCGCATACATGTGCAAGGATGACAGCAGACAGCAGCTAATCTGGCCGAATTTCTGTCCAGGCCAATTCAGGTATCTCCTCACTCTCAAGAGTTTGGAGCAAGTACCTTTGCCAGCGGGTGCCACGGGCTCCTACGTGATCGACCCAATACGGCAAAGTGAGGATCCCGTCCTCATCTCGAATTAGCCATCGACTCTGCTTGGGAACTACTGGAATTGGCGTTATCGAGTTAACAAGGTCACGGCTCTCCCCCAAGCTCAGTCCTCCGGATCGGTTAATCGATTCGGGATTCTCAAAGGCTCTTTCCAAATCATGAGCAAGGGATCCTTTAACCAGCACTGCAATCTGCACGTCAGTGAGTAATTGCTGATAGTCGGGACGGGCGTTGGCCGGATCCCGAATGTCTTTGCTTTTAAAGCGACGAAAGGTGCGGATTACCGTAGAAAGTTGAGGTTGGCTCAGTAGGGCAATTGCCAGTTGAGCACCACAATAGCGATGCCGATCCCACTCTCCCAGCAAGGAAAGCAGCATTCCATAAACAGTAGCAGGTGGCGGCACCGGATAGGTTTCGGCAAACTCCCTGGCCCAAGATTGACGAAAGCAAGCAATAGGTACCTCAACCTGAAGCTGAATCATGCTGCCTCCCTAGAAGAAATTTGACTTTGAATTATGGCAATTAGGTCGTCAACCGTTGACTTAATGCCCGGACTTACATGAGCACCTAATTCAGCTAGCTTCTCCCCGTCCTCGGTTTCGGCAGCAGCTCCTGCTAGCCATAGCTCTTGAGGATCTATATCTCCTACTTGTACTCGACGCACCAAGTCTGGCATGCTTATTTCTCCCTCAGAGTTTTCTTCAAAACAGTAGAGCAGGCGGGGCGAAAAGTCGTGCGTCCAGCGCAAGACTATGCTATCTGGTGAAAAATCGTAGAGAAAGCGGGAGTGATTGCCGGCTACCTCCCCTAAAGAAACCAGTCCCCTCACTACTTCAACTACTCGCTCTTGCCGCTGAAGTCGAGCAGGGGTCATTGCAAAACCGTATTGATAGCGAGTGGCATGCACTTCTGTTCCGTAGAGAGAAGTGGATCCCTTCTGACCGCTTCTTGCATTGAAGGTTATATCTCCACTGTACGGTCGGGTGGAGATTGCCCGAGTTACCTCTAAAACACCGCGCCTAGCAGTGGTAGTGCCTTTGGCCGGCTTTTTCCCCTTTCCTTTAGATGAGCTTTCGTCTGAGGCATCTACTTTAGCTCCCTCCGCGCGCATAAAGCCTAAAACATCATCATCAATGTACAGATCAGGGGCAAAGTTAGGCTCTTCCCACTCGTTGTCGTTAGTTTCGTCATTCCAGCGTCGGTTGACCTTACAACCGCTTCCTGATGTTTGCCAGTAGTAACGCAATGCCCAGCGAATTGCTTCAGCAGAAACAGTGGTATGCACCTCATTTTTCCAGAGAATCTTTTGCAGGGTAGTAATATTGCCCTCACTCTCGCCGCGATTGTTTGCAGCAGTACCATAGTTGGTCAAAATGTTGCCGAACAGGTGAAAAGTCATGGTTTTCCTCCAAACTAAGTTGCTAAGTTACTGCTACGTTGATTTTTTGTCTGGCTCACAAGCTTCTACTTTGAAGATTATAGTCTTAGTCCTCTTCTAATTCGGCAGGAGCAATCAAGTCAGTACCGTTCTCATCGGGCTCATCTTGAGTTTCTTCCTGACGCTCCTTACCTTTGTAGCTTGCTAACGCCAGAAGAGCTAGATCCCGTGCTTTTCTCCACTCTTTGGGATCCATAACCAAGTCCATCAAATCATCCCAGTGCTCTTGAAGCGTTGGTATTATCCCAGCTTTTGCCCAAAAGTTAGTAATAAACTCACGGAAGCTTTCTGCATTTTTACATCGAGCTAATCCAGTACGAATACGTACGTTTTCCCTATCAAAGTTAGTCTGCTCTCCTCGATCTTGAGCCTTCTGATATAAACGACCATAGGTAAAGCGAATAGCCTCATGGCAGGTCTGGACAAACCAGCGCTCTCTATCATCCATGTCTGCTCTCATGACCATCTCACTTAAACCTCTGCGTTCGTAGCACAGTTGTTTGAACCGCTCGTTACTGTTAATCCAATCTGAAAACCCGGCATACCAAGGATGATCTCTTGCCAGATTTTCAGCAATCATCTCACGAGCAAAGCTTGTTGCGATAAAGCTTCCTTCCTCCGCTTTTGTCTTAAGGATAACTCGATCTGGTAGTACCGCTTTGCAGATCTGGTAGTTTTTGCAGGCATGATACTTTGCTTCTACAGTAAATAGATCTGTGCGAGACTTTTGTTGTTTCGACCAGGGGACAGAACCTAGAGTGAGAACCTGACATCGAGTTACCTTAAATCCTCGAGAAGATTCTGCAACCTCTTGATATGTCAGAAACTTAAGCCCAGCATCTCCCAAACCGGCAGCATGTAAATCTCGATAACTTGCATAACGGAGCCGAGGATCTTGCCGATAGCCTGCATAGACCTCCATATCGGTGATCTCAGGAACCACCAGAGCATATTGAGCTTTTTGATTCTTCAACCGTGACCGAAGAATGTAGTAGAAGGAAGAAACAGAGGCGTAGAGGAGTATAAAGGCCATCTCTGGAGACTCTTCAAAGCTTGTATCTGAGGGAAACGCATTATGTCGCACAACGGCACCTGGATTAAGCCAGCCAGCAATGCTAATTGGCTGCCTAAGCCAATTACCGTCTTTATCGCATAGATTTTTGGCAAATTCCTGATGGACATAGCTTTCTAAAGCTTTGTACTTGATAATGATGGGTGGGTAGTTCTCATCGATCTCTAGAGATTCAGTTTGCTCACCAAGAATTTTGCGAGTTTTGTTATGTTGTAAAAATGTTCCCAAGATCCCCTGGTGAATGATTACCTGTGAGTCTTTCCGCATTGACTTACTATCAATTCCTCGCAGTGCGATAAGTCCATTGTTAAGCTGAAAAGACTCTTTAAGCAGCCAGTCAATGACCTCAAAGTCATTTCCCTGCCAGAACAGTTGGACTTGTCGAGGCGTCAGTTCCCAAGTTAGCGACCCTGGTCGTTTCTCTGGTGGAATTTCTTGTTCTATCTGCTTAAGAGTCATCCACAGCCCAGCCAGCCCTGCTCGATGCAGCAGTGTCAACCCAGGATGTCCTATGTGTAGCTTTAGCTCAGTCATGGCGTGCCAAATTCCTCACTATAGCTGATGTATCCAGGCTCTGTGACGAAATAAAATCCGCGTCGCTGCCAATTCCACCACTCTATCTCTTGATCTGGAATCCGAATCGGAATTGCCCAGGCTTGAGCCTCTTGCAGAAAAGCTTGCATCTTCGATAGCTTTTGCCCCTTGGCCAAAGCTTTTTCCTGCCGACCTTTAGCAGCTTCCCAAATAGACTCCTGATCCTCTGCTAGAAGCACCGTTATTGTGTGTCCACTTTCGCGTAGGAAGCTTGGGTAAGTGCACCAATCTTGATCAAGCCAGGCCGATTTTACTTCAACAGGCTCTTTTTGGCTGAGCTGAGAAAGAATGCTAGCTAAATCCCGCTGTGAAACGCGCTCTAGTCCTCTGTCTTTAACCTCATTAACTAGTTTTTGCCCGCTTTCTAGTTCTTCTGCAGTATAGGGAGAGCTTTTATCCCATCTGTAGAGGAGAGCTGTACAAGGTTCTTCTTTTTCGCTTTTCATTCTTCGATTTAGCCGACCCAATCGCTGAACCAAAGCCGTTGCTGGAGCCATGGCAGAGACAAGCAAATCTGCACTTAAATCTAAGGACATTTCACAGACTTGCGTAGTGACAGCAAGAACAGGTTCTGGCCGACTAAAAGCATTGATAACCTGCTCATGCTTGGTGAGTCTATCTTTGTAGCGAAAACGACTGTGGTAAATTAAAACTTTGGCTTTTATATTTTCTAGTTTTTCCTTGGCAACTTGATAAATATCAATACAACTGGACACTGAATTAGTTACCCATAGAACCTTTTGCCTCTCCTGAACTGCCTTGATGACTTTCGGCCAAATGAGCTCAGAGTGGGTGGGATCACCTTCTGCTTGCACTTCTTGTATTTGATAGCGCTTCAGTTCTTCTAGCTCTCGCGGTCCTTCAACGGGATCCTCTATAGGTTCACTCAACTCATCCATCACTCGCTTAATTGCCTGGAGCTGTCCTGGGGTAAAGCTAGCGCTCATCAAGAGGACAGGTGCACCTCGAAAAGTCCGTAAGAATCTCAGTAAAGCGCCGAACAATTGATTGTCATAGGCATGCACTTCATCAAAAACAAAGGCAGATTGAGCTAGAACTGGCCATGAAAACAGTGACCTTCTATTGTTTTGCATTAAACCTAAAATGGAATCCACAGTGCAGATAATTAATTTCTTTCGCCATGCTTGCAGCGCAGCCAGACGAGATGAAGTTGCCTCATCTTTTTCGCCCTCTCCGGTTAGCAGCAGTTCTCGATCTAAGTCTGCCCGCGAGTGCATCAGCATTTTTTCTATTGGGGATCCCTCGGCATAGTCTAGGTAGCCCTGAGTAGCTGTTCCAGTGGTAGGGTAGCCAAAAAACAGCCGCTTTCCCACTGCCCACTTTTTTGCCCAAGCATAGGCTCCTAAGGTTTTCCCCGTACCACAGCCTGCTTTTACCAGTGTTACCCGACAGCGGGTATTAGCAATTTGCTCTTGGAAGGGTCGTAGAGAATTTCCCCCTAGTTTCTGGGTAACCAGTTGCTCTAGTTCGCTTTCCTGAAGAACCAAACTCAGGGTATTAGAGATCCAATCCTGTAGGTTTTCTCCCTCTGATGGCAAGATCGATCCTGCCAGATCTGCAGCGATGACTGTGGCTTTAGCCGCCGCCACCAATGCCCGCTGATCTGAGCTTAGACTTTTGGCAAAGTCTCGGAACTGGTTTGCCAAGGTATGTAAATGCTCTTCTAGCTGTTCTTTTTTCCAATTTGCCGAAGGTACATCTGGAATCTCTTCTGGCAGTCCAAGTTTCTGGGATCCCAGTCTCAATATGGATTGAAAATCCCGATGGTCAGTGTAAATACGAACCTCAGTTCCTGTGCCATCCGGCAACTCTGTAATTTTGTGTGATTCCTTGCCCTGTAAATCCACTCCTGCCTTGAGATGATGTCCGATTGCTGCCCAAGTAGCCAAGAGCAGCTCCTCTTCGGTAAATGCTTTCCGTAGCCACTCCCGAAATGGGCTAACCTGTAAGGCGAGTATGCCGCTTAAAAATTCATGTCGAATAAGTTGTTGCTTATTGTGAGCCCTCCAAGCCTTCTCAAGTCTTGCTTTTGATTCGGCATCTAGAATTGATGACTTGAGATAAATCATCTCTTGGAAATGTTGGTTTGCCTTGCCCCAATCATGTAAATAAGATCCCAGCTTAACAATAGATTTCAGACGACTTGCGTCCTTCAACCTCAACTGCTGCTGAATAGTCTCTCCTAGATGCTCTGAAAGAACTTCAGCCGCTGATAATACAGCCGTAACATGACCTGTAAGCTTAGCAGCGCCTTTTGCTTGAGCGTACTCTTCTTCGGATTGGCGGCTGGGATCCCGCTTCTCCAGAGATTTTGCCAGTAAAAACTTAAACATTGTAGATCTCTTCTTACTTGTAAGGTAAAAAGAATCCGCAGCCCATGCGCCGTCGGCCACCTAGGCCTACTTGCTGCAGACGAATTGAATCTTCCTCTTGTAAGTTTTCTACCAATATTGAGAAACCTATGATTGTATGCCCCTTGATTCTTAAGGTTTTACGCAGAGGCTTTCCGGTTTTATCTTGCAGTACTGTTACCTGGCCTGAAATCTTTAGCTTCTCTAGCTGAGCCTGAGCAGCTTGGGCAAATGTATCCGGCTCAGTGTAGCCCTTGATCGTAACGATTCGAGCTTTCAGGGAAGTACTTGGTTTGAGAGTAAAAATCTTAGGGATCCCTAGCTGTACCTCATGAGATCCAATCTTCAATTGTTTACCGGCTAGCTTGTACACCTCCGCCACTGCCTCGATAGGTAGTCGAATCCTAATGTGGGAGTGTGGAGTTAGTAGGATTTTGCCTTGTCTATCTCTGATCCCTGCTGTTGTCAAAATACCGACGCAGGGATTCCGATGCAACATCGGCACTCGGTGACACAGTGCCGCCAATAAGCCGTATCCATGATCTGCAGGGAGCGTGGCTCCTCGTATAGGCAGGCACAAGTCTACTACGAGGGTAAGGAAGTCTGTTGAGTCAGGTGGTGAAGCCTCAGCAGTCATTGGTCTGGCTCCGTCTACAACTGCCATTTAAGACATCATAAAAAGGAGGTTACTAGGAGCCCCTAGCCGTTGTCAAGTGGTAGACAGCGCCCTAAGGCGATCAGTGGATAGGGCAGTCAGGGGTGCTAGAGCCTGCTGCCACCAGCAAAGCACTTCTGACCACAACGGCCATTTAAGGGTGCTCAACGCCCGGAGGCTTACCTTCGACAATATCATCGTTCTCGGCTCACTGCATCTGTGAGTCAGTTCTGGGAATAGTTCTCAGAAGGCTGTTGGATCCCCCGCCCCTGCATAGGCAGGCTCAAGGGGCAGGGCTTAGGATGGCTTAGCATCTTTCTGCTTTTCATGTCTCCCCACTGCACTGCCTATGAACTTGTTCTTCGTTGCCAAGCCGCAGCCGTTTTCTCTTCTACTGATCGCGCTTCAGCTAGCTTTGGGAGCACCAGCAACAGCTCATCCGAGTTCTTTTTCTGGAAGTGACTCGACGGCGATAGCAGTTCAGAGAGTAACAGAAATCCATGGCGGAGCCGGCCCTTGGGCAGTGATCGGCTATCGCATGGGGACGCGCGCCCTGGAGGAGCTAGGCTTAATGGATCCAACTCCCCACACTTCTAGGAACCGTTTTTTGGTGGAGGTTATTCACGAGTCGCCGCTGGAGATCCCGTTTGTGTGTATTGTGGATGGCTTGCACGCTGCAACAGGAGCCAGTTTGGGCAAACTGAACTTGAAGCTGGTGGAAGTTGGCTCCCTCGACAAGATGCGCAGTGTGGTGATCCACCGAGAGACCGGCAAGCGGGTGGAGTTTCAAGTTTTGCCTGAGTTTATCGCCCAATACCGGAATTTGCCCCCGGAACAACTGGCGGCTGCAGGCCAGGAAGTTCTCCAACTGGCCGATGAGAAGCTCTTCCGCTTCACGATTAGCCCCTAGCAGGAAATCTTGTTTTGGGATCCCTTCAGCATTTGTCAATGGCCTGGAGATAAACTAGCAGGCTGTTTCACGCTATTTGCACTAAACCCACTAAGGGATCCGCGCTTGGGCAAACACATCCTGGGGAACAACCTTCAAGCCCGGCAAGCAATCGTCTTGGATGGCCTGGGATCCCGTAAAGGTCTTTGGCGGGGCATCGGGGTAGAAGACGGTGATGCTCTTGGCCTGCGGATCCACAATCCAAACGCGCAGGATCCCGGCCTGCAGGTAATCTGCTGCTTTTTGAACCACAGCCCCAAAACTCTGACCCGGTGAAAGAATCTCAACCACCAGTTCGGGAGCTGTTGGACAAGGGCCGTCTTCCACCTGCTGCTCTGGCCAGCGTTCAAACGAAACATAGAGCAAATCAGGAACGGGAAGCCACTTCTGACCCTGCCTTTGCAAAACAATTGCCAGCTCTGTATATACATCTCCCTTGCCCTGACACCACGCATCCAGAATGAAAAGCAATCGCTTCTGCAGAGAGGCATGAAATCTCTGAGGGGACATCGGCGCATCTTTGGGAACAGCTTGTCCATCGACCAGCTC
>NZ_JANSJH010000100.1:0-9818 GCF_047462495.1 Synechococcus sp. H55.2
GTTGGGGGTGGTCGCGCTAGCGGCGCGGAGCGCTTGGGTGCCTCTGGGAGAGGGGCCGGGGGTGAGGGAGTCTGGGAAAATCAAAAACGAGGCTCGCTGTTGAGGCGTGACGGCTGCTGTTTTAAATAGCGCAAGAACTCCCGCAGTTCGGCCTCATTCAGTTGGTGGCGAGATTTTTTCTGGAAGCGACGCTCCAGGAACTCTTGTCCTTCCTTGCGGCCCCAGCCAATACGCTGCATCTCGACATCTGTTTGAGCAATGATGTCTGATAGATCATCTCCATAGGCTCCCGGCTCGCTCAAGCTGGGCAATTCTGAGGGAGTCGGCTTCGCAGGGATCCCTGTTGGCTCAGGGGCTTGAGGGGCAGGAGAAGAGTGGGTGCGCCCATTGGCCAAGGCCAAGTCGGGAGTTGGCAAATAGGGCAGCCTGGCGGCAGCAGAATCCATACCCAAGCTCAAGGAAGTTGCGGAATGACCGAATCCTGCGTGGTTTAAAGCGCGCTTCAGCGCAGCATCTTCCGCTTCTTCTACTGTGTTGGAGCCGGCAATACCACTGCCCAGAACCGTGTTGTTCACCACCACCTGGGCTTTGACAATGTAGATCCCTTCTTCTACGCGCAACAGATCGGTGAGCAAACTGCCCATGGGGTACCGCTCTCGAAACTGTTGAATCATGTTTGCGCCGAAACCTGTCGCTGCTCGGGTCTTGACTACAAGCTAGCTTGAAAGTACGCCTCACATCCAGATCTCAACGCCTCAATCTCAAATCAACATCGGCTAAAGATGTCTACCGAGCAGATCCCAACAAGAAGAGAAGTCTTTCCCAACAGTCAGCGTTCGGCTCGACAAGGGTATGCTATGGCCAAGGGATCCAGTTGCCAAGGTTGCCCTGAGTGGCTGGCTTGGAAAAGGAAAACTGATTTATTATCGCTGCACAGCAAGGCATAACGGAGAACCATGGCTAGCGATACAACCGGGGTCAGCTCAGCCAGTTTGGGGCAGGCAGCCATTCGAGAGCGCAATTATGGCACTGCTTTGCAGTTGCTGCGGCGGGCTTATCGTGCGGATCCCAGCCCGGAGAATGCCCGTTGGCTGGCCACCGCCTACGAAGAAGCGGGGTATGCCCAATTGGCCGCCCTCTATCGAGAATTGGCCCAAGAGCGCAGGGAGACTGCCAAAGCAATTCAATTCCAAGCCCCCAAACCTCCCGGCACCCTTGCAGAACTGAAGCAACCCCCTTCTGAACCGCCGGAGCGCAAGACCATTCCCTTGCCCCAGCCGATCCCACACCCAACCCCACCGGCATCCTCTCCGGATCAGCCGATTTGGGTCTACAAGCCCGCCCCCATTGACCCCAAAAGCATCAGCCGTCAAACGCCCCTTCGATCTCAAGCCGCGGAGCCTGCCCCTTCCCCTCAACAATCGGCGGAGAGGAGCAACTATCTGCCGGTTCAACACGCCCCGGATTTACAAAACCCGCAGCAGGGATCCCCCTTCCTGCGGCGGCTGAACCAACTGCATCGCCAGTTTAAGGATCGGCCCACGGCGGAGCTGGCTCTGCAACTGGCGGAAGCCTACGACGAGCAGAAGAACTTCAAAGAGGCCCAGCGCTACTACCGAGAGGTGTTGGATCTGGATGATTCCTGGCTGTTGCGACCAATGGTGCAGGAGCGCCTGGAAGAGCTGCAGCAACTGCAGGAGCAGGGTTCTTTGGCGGATCCCTCGGCCCAAAGTTTGCTCAAGCTGGCCGAGAAGTTGGAGCAGGAGGGGGAAATCGCCCGGGCCGAGCAAGTTTACCGCCAGATCCTAAAAATGAATGCCACCTTGGATGTTTATGCTAAGGCTCGCAAGGGGCTAAATCGGCTCTATCCGGACGGAAAGCGGTGAACGGCAGACCCTCGCATTTCCCCTGAACCGTCACAATTCGGAAGCAGCTTCTCCTCAAAATGGATCCCGCGGGTCGAGGGCATCTCGCAGACCATCCCCCAGCAAGTTAAAAGACAAAGAGGTGAGCACCACCATCAGGGTGGGGGCTAGCACCAGCCAAGGCTGCAGAATGATTACCGAAGCATTGGTGGCCAGCGACAGCATATTTCCCCAAGACGCATCCGGCTGTTGGATCCCCAGGCCGATCAAGCTCAGCACCGACTCCGCCACGATGTAGCCGGGCACCGCCAAGGTTGCCGAGATCACCACGTAGGTGGTGGTCTGAGGCAGAATATGCCGCACCAGCAGATACAGGGATCCGGCCCCGGCCACCCGCGCCGCCTGCACAAAGTCTCGCTCCCGCAAGGACAGCACCTGGCCCCGAATGACCCTGGCCAAGCCCGCCCAACCCACAAAAGAGAGGATGGCCACAATCACCAAAAAGCGCTCGGCATTGCTGAAGGGCACGCCGGTCAGCGGGTTCACCTGCAACACCGCCGCCAGCGACACCAGCAAATACAGGGTTGGGATCGACATCAACACCTCAGTCAGCCGCATCAGCAGCGTATCCACCCAGCCGCCGAAGTAGCCGGATATGGCCCCCACCAGCAGGCCGATGGGAAAAGAGATGCCGATGCCCACCAGGCCAACAAACAGGCTGACGCGCCCGCCATAGACCAGACGGCTGAAGTAGTCGCGGCCCTGATCATCCGTGCCCAGCAGGTGCAGCCGCGCTACCGGCAGCCCTTCCTCTGGCCGCAGGGGGACGGTGCCGAACAAATGTCGATCCCAGGGGATCAGCCCCAGCCAACGGTAAGGGGTGCCGGCCACAAACAGGCGGATCCCGGCGGGACGGCTGCTATCCACCAAAAGCGGACGTTCGCCCGTTTCCAGATCCACCGGCCCCTGGCGGGTGGGGTAAACGTGGGGCCCCAGCCAAGCGCCCGACTCATCCCACAAGTGAATGGCGGTGGGGGGCAAAAGGGATCCCCCTGGCTGCGATTCCAGCGGGCTGTAGGGGGCAACAAACTCGGCAAAAATGGCGCAGACGTAGAAAAAAACGAGAATGTAGGCTCCCACTTGAGCCCAGCGATTTTGGCGCAGCCGTTTCCACCACTGCATGAGGCCAGGGTCCCGGTTGGGCGAGTTGCCAGAACGAAGTTGGCTTTTAGTGTAGCTAAGCTTTGGGGTTATTTCGAAGACACTGCCCACGCCGTCCAATCTTGAACGGATCCCCCTAGCCGGCCAGGGAATAGCTGGGGCTGCAGGGGGCCATCATTTCCATCCGAGCTGCGGCGATGGTCTGCGGCAGCACCCCCACCAGCCGCGCCAAAATGTCATCCGGCAACTGCTTGACCAACTCCGCAGAGAAAAACTCCTCCAAGCTAAAGAGCAAAATCCGCGCCCGCTGGGCCGGCAAAGGATTATCGGTGATCTGCTGCAACCAGCGCATCCAGTGCAGCCGCTTGGTATAGGCGTTTTGCCGCTCTTGATAGCCCTGGGGATGCAACAGAGCCACATCCCCAATCGGGATCACGCTGCTCGACTCCACATCCAAGGGCCCCCCCACCGCAGCGCCCGGCCCGGCAAACTCGGCATGAAACGTCTTGCAGATGATCAAGGCGTTGTGCCGCTGCGGATCCACCATCAGCAATTGGCCGCTGCTGAGGCTGCGAATCAGTTGACCTGGCTCAACCCACTGAACCAGGCTATGGCTGTTGGGAGAGGGCTCGTTCATACCTCTTTAAGATATCTCAGCTCCCCTTCCCCTTACATGAGATCTTCAACTTTCGCAGCTCTGCTTGACCAAATCTTCATAGATTGGGGGGAGAGGGCCAAACGTGGCCTTCCCCCAAGCTACTGGCGGGGGGTTTGGATCTCGCCGACAACCCGAATGGCGATCCCTTCGCCGGCCTGGCAGCGGCCAATGCGGCGAGCATAGGAGTAGCCGGCGCTGTGGAGCTCTTGCAAAAGCTCTGCGGTGAAGGCGGGATCCACCGCCAGCAGTAAGCCGCCGCTGGTTTGCGGATCCGCCAAGAGCAACTGCTGCCACTCCGGTAGAGAGTCGGCCTCTACGCCTTCATAGCCTTGCCAGTTGCGGCGGGCTGCACCTGGGAAGATCCCCGCCTCCGCCAAGGAGAGGGCCTCGGGCAAAAAGGGAATAGCAGCCAGATCCAACTCGGCGCTTACCCCTGAGCCACGGCAGACCTCTAGCAAGTGTCCCAAGAGGCCAAACCCCGTTACATCGGTTAGGGCGTGAACCTGGGGTCGCCGCGCCAGTTGCGGGCCGATGCGGTTAAGCTGAGTCATCACCTGCAAAACCTCGGCGTAGCCCGCTGCGCTAAGCTGACCCTTTTTTAGGGCGGTGGTCATCACCCCGATCCCCAGCGGCTTGGTTAGGATGAGGTCGTCGCCGGGCTGAGCCGTGGCGTTGCGGCGGATGTGCTGCGGGTGGGCCAGGCCTGCCGCCACCAAGCCGAAGATGGGCTCGGGCGAATCGATGGAGTGCCCCCCGGCCAAAGGGATCCCGGCTTCCTGACAGATCTGGATTCCCCCGGCCATGATCTCCCGAATAGCCGACAGGGGCAGGGTGTTGACCGGCATGCCCAAAATGGCGAGGGCGAGAATGGGCGTGCCCCCCATTGCGTAAACGTCAGAGAGGGCGTTGGCTGCGGCAATGCGGCCAAAATCCACCGGATCGTCCACGATGGGCATGAAAAAGTCGGTGGTCAGGATCAGGGCCTGCTCGTCGTTGAGTTGGTAGACGGCGGCATCGTCGCTCGTTTCAGCCCCCACCAACAGGGCCGGATCTGACCAAAGAAGAGGCAGCTCCTTAAGAATCTGCTGCAGCAGCGCCGGGGCAATTTTGCAGCCGCAGCCGCCGCCGTGGGAGTACTGGGTGAGGCGAAGGGGAGTCTCCATGCAAGCAAAGGGAGAAAACGTCGGCCTGACTTTACTGTAGCGGCAGCTAGCAGCAACTGGAAAAAGGGGCGCTGGGCTAAGGTTGAAGGGATCCCTCTACCCATAGCGTTGCCATGTCTTTTGTCCCCTTGCACTTGCACAGCGAGTACAGCCTTCTGGACGGGGCTAGCCAATTGCCGCGTTTGATTGAGCAGGTGGTGGCGATGGGTTTGCCAGGACTGGCCCTGACCGATCACGGCGTCATGTATGGGGCCATTGAGCTGGTGAAACTGTGTAAAAGCAAAGGGATCAAGCCGATTATTGGCAACGAGATGTATGTTATCAACGGCGATATTCGAGACAAAAGCCGCAAGTATCCCAAGTATCACCAAGTGGTTCTAGCCAAAAACACCCAGGGCTATAAAAACTTAGTGAAGCTAACCACTATTTCCCATCTCCACGGCGTTCAAGGCAAGGGGATCTTTGCGCGCCCCTGCATCAACAAAGAGTATTTGGCCCAATACAAAGAGGGGTTGATCGTGACCAGCGGCTGTCGAGCTGGGGAAGTGCCCCAGGCCATTTTGCAGGGGCGGCCAGAAATTGCCCGCCAGGTTGCCGCCTGGTATCAAGAACAGTTTGGAGACGATTACTACATTGAGATCCAGGATCACGGCTATCGAGAAGACCGCTTTGTCAATGTGCAATTGGTGCGCATTGCTCGCGAATTGGGGATCCCGATCATCCTCACCAATGATAGCCACTTCATCTCCTGCTGGGATGTGGAGGCCCACGATGCCCTGCTCTGCATCCAAACAGGCAAATCTCTCACCGAGAAAGATCGCCTTCGCTACAGTGGGACGGAATACCTGAAAAGCCCAGAAGAAATGCGCCGCCTCTGCCGCGATCACCTGGAGCAAGAGGTGATCGATGAAGCCATTGCCAACACCCTCAAGGTGCTGGAAAAGATCGAGGGCTATGACCTATTTGGGGAAATGCGCATGCCCGACTACCCGGTTCCACCGGGCCATTCTGCCGATAGCTATCTCACCGAATTGGCCTGGCAGGGCTTGGCAAAACGCTGCGGCGTTGCCTATCCAGATCAGATTCCGGAAAACTATCAGGAGCGCCTGCGCTTTGAACTAAGCATCATCCAACAAAAAGGCTTCTCCAGCTATTTCCTGGTGGTTTGGGACTACATTCGCTATGCCCGCGAGCACGGGATCCCAGTAGGCCCAGGCCGCGGTTCGGCAGCCGGATCCCTGGTGGCCTATGCCCTGCAAATTACCAATATTGACCCCGTCAAATATGGGTTGCTCTTCGAGCGTTTTCTCAACCCAGAACGGCAATCGATGCCGGATATCGATACCGATTTCTGCATCGAGCGGCGGGGAGAGCTGATCGACTATGTAACCCGCAAGTATGGTCAAGAGCGAGTGGCCCAAATCATCACCTTTAACCGCATGACTTCCAAAGCTATTCTCAAAGATGTTGCCCGGGTGCTCGATATTCCCTATGCCGAAGCCGACAAAATGGCAAAGCTGATCCCGGTGTCGCGGGGCAAACCGGCAAAATTGGAAGAGATGATCGGCGAGAACACGCCGGCCCCCGAGTTCAAAGAAAAATACGAGAAAGACCCAACCACTCACCGCTGGATCGAGCTGGCCCGCCTGTTGGAAGGCACCAACAAAACCTTTGGGGTTCACGCTGCCGGCGTGGTCATCGCCAAGGATCCCTTGGATGAGATCGTGCCCTTGCAATACAACAACGAAGGTCAAATTATTACCCAGTACTCGATGGAAGATATTGAGTCTCTGGGCCTGCTGAAGATGGACTTTTTGGGGCTGCGCAACCTGACGATGATCCAGCGGGCTGTGGAGCTGATTCGAGAGCACAGAGGGGTCACCATCGACCTGGATAACCTACCATTGGATGACGAGAAAACCTACCAACTTTTGGAAAAGGGAGAGCTGGAAGGGATCTTCCAACTGGAATCTTCCGGGATGAAGCAGGTGGTGCGAGAGCTCAAGCCTTCCAACTTAGAAGACATTTCCTCGGTCTTGGCTCTTTACCGACCGGGGCCATTGGATACGGGCATGATCCCAGACTTTATCGATCGCAAACATGGCCGCAAGCCGGTAACCTATGCCCACGATCTCCTCAAGCCAATCCTTCAAGATACCTACGGCGCCATTCTCTACCAAGAACAGATCATGCGCATTGCCCAGGACATGGCCGGCTATACCCTGGGCCAGGCCGACCTGCTGCGGCGGGCGATGGGGAAAAAGAAAGTTTCCGAGATGGAGCAACAGCGGGAGCAATTCGTCCGGGGAGCTTTGGAGCGAGGTGTGGCCAAGGAAGTGGCCACGGAACTATTTGACCAGATGGTTGCTTTCGCCGAGTATTGCTTCAACAAATCCCACTCTACGGCCTATGGACTGATTACTTTCCAGACAGCCTATCTCAAGGCCAATTATCCAACAGAATACATGGCGGCGCTGCTTTCTTCTGTGGGAGGGGATCAAGATAAGGTGCAGCGCTATATCACCTATTGTCTGTCGATAGGGATCCAGATTCAACCGCCCGATATCAACCGCTCTGGGCTGGATTTTACCCCCCAAGGATCCAGCATTTTGTTTGGTCTAGGGGCGGTGAAGAATGTGGGTGAGGGGGCGATTCAAAACATCCTGGCTGCCCGCCAGGCGGGGGGCCCCTTCACCTCTTTGGCCGACTTTTGCCAGCGGGTGGATCTGCGCCTGGTTAACCGTCGCGCCATCGAGTCGCTGATCTGTGCAGGCGCTTTTGATTGTATTTCCCCCAACCGCAAGCAATTAATGGTGGATCTGGATCCCATTCTCACCTGGGCGACGGAGCGGGCCAAGTCCAAAGCCATTGGTCAAGCCAGCCTATTTGATTTGTTGGGCAGCGACAGCAGTGATGGCCAGGGATTTATGGAAGCGCCGCGGGGGCCTGCTACCGAAGATTTTCCAGCGCCAGAAAAGTTAAGGCTGGAACGGGAGCTGTTGGGTTTTTATGTTTCGGATCACCCGCTGCGGCGGATTCAAGAGCAGGCGCGCCTGTTGGCTCCCGTTAACCTCTCGGATTTGAGCGGCTACGCAGCCGAGACTTCTGTAGGCATTCTGGCCCTAGTGACTGCCATCAAAACCGTAACCACCAAGAAAGGGGATCGCATGGCCATTGTGCAACTGGAAGATCTCACCGGCAGTTGCGAAGCGGTGATCTTCCCCAAGACTTACGAACGTTTGCGCCATCGCCTGGAGGTGGATCAACGGCTATTGATCTGGGCCAAGGTGGATCAGCGGGATGAACAGGTGCAATTGATTGTCGAGGACTTACAGCCAATTGAATCGGTGAGTTGGGTTACGGTGCAACTCCCTCTGGAGGCTGCCGGCACATTGGAGGATCGATACCGCCTGCAAACATTGCTTGCCCGCCAACGCTCGGAAGCCAAGGAAGAAAATCGCATCCCCGTTGTGGCGGCCATCGTCGCCCCTCCCCACACGCTCTGGGTGAGGCTGGGATCCCAATTTTGGGTTAAAAATGCCCAGGCTGCAGTTGAGGCCCTCCGCCAAGCTGGCTATACCGCCCGCAGCGAAGCGCTAGCCTCTTAAGCCGTCAACCCAACTGTTGTTCCAGCCAAGTGCGTAACTGGGTCACGGTTAGCCGCGGCGAGGGGCGGGGCAGAGATCGTTCGGGATCCCCCGCCAAGCTCAGCACGGGAACCTCCAGTTGGTAGCGCTCCCACCAGGTGGGGTTAGTGGTGATGTCGCGGATTTCCAACGTGGCGATCTCAGGGATCTGCTGCAACTTCTCCGCTAGGCCCTCGCAGAGGTGGCAGCCGGGCTTGCTGTAGAGGATCAAGGGCGGCCAAGGCATAGGGGATCCCTAAAGGCTGACAGTACAGGCCAGACGACGGTGCTGCAGCGAGGGCATCTGCCGCCGGATAAGCTGCAGGCGCTCCGGGTCGATCTCGGCAATGGCCACCCCTGGTTTTTCGCCGCCGGCATCCGCCAGGATCGTCCCCCAAGGATCCACGATCATGGCGTGGCCATGACATTGCCGCCGCTCGTAGTGGGTGCCCACCTGGGCGGGAGCAATCACATAGCAGGTGTTTTCAATAGCGCGACACTGTAGCAAAACCTGCCAGTGGTCCCGGCCCGTGTAGGCGGTAAAGGCGGCGGGGATCAACAGCACCTGCGCTCCTCGATCCACCAAGGAACGATACAGCTCCGGAAAGCGCACGTCGTAACAAACCGATAGACCTAGCATGCCCAGCCGCTCTTCCTGGCAGACCACCACCTCGTTGCCGCTCACCACCGTGTTCGACTCGCGGTAGGTGTTGCCGTCGGGCAGGTTGACGTCGAAGAGGTGGATCTTGCAGTAGCGAGCCAGCTCCTTGCCCTCGGGGCTGTAGAGGGCGGCGGTGTTGTACACCTTGCCTTGTCCATCCGGCACCGGGTATCCCCCGCCCAGCACGAATACCTGGTAGCGCTGGGCCATCTTGGCCAAAAACTCCTCGGCCCGCTGCGCGATCTCCGAGGCAAGGCGAGCTTTTTCTTCCTCCGGCCCCATGAAGGCAAAGTTTTCCGGCAAAGCTACCAGCTCACATCCCCGCCGCGCCGCAAAGTCAATCCACTCCTCTGCCTGTTGTAGGTTGCCGGCCAGATCGGGGGTGCTGGTCATCTGAAGGGCGGCTGCCAAATAGGATCGCATGGGGAAACTCCAGGAAAACTCAAAGGATCCAGCCGTCTAGCCCACCAGGTGCCACCAGCCCAACGCAGGCCCCACAAATCGCACCACCACCCAGACAATGGCCAGGAGAATAATGCCGGCCCAAGCGCCCCGAGTTGTCCAATTGTAGATCGTGCGGGCTTGGGCTTTGGTGAGAGGAATATCTTTGAGCTGGGGAAACAGTAGCTCTTGGTCAGGGTCGGGGCTGTTGCGGGTTTTGCGGCGCTTTGCTTCGCCCATAGG